>NZ_KV819906.1:381786-452656 GCF_001815235.1 Pseudomonas sp. HMSC065H01
TCGGAGGTTCGAATCCTCCTGAGTGCGCCATATTTCGAAGGGTTCCTCTCGTCAGGGGCTCGGCGAGCGAAGGATCGACAGTTGCGGTCTTTCACGGTAAAACAAGCGTTACCGGCAGGTGGCCGGAAAAAGCACCGACACGCACTCATAGCTCAGCTGGATAGAGTACTCGGCTACGAACCGAGCGGTCGGAGGTTCGAATCCTCCTGAGTGCGCCATACCGAAAGGGCCTGCAGCAATGCAGGCCCTTTTTCTTTGCCCGGGATTTTTCTTCCGCCGGAACGCGGCCCCGTCGTCAGGCGGGGCGGGAAGGGGTCAGACCAGCACCGAGTACCAGAACACCCGGCCGATCACGTTGATGTGCTCGGCGGCTTCCTGGGGCTCGTAGCGCTCGTCCGGATGCTCGTCACTGTTGAAGCTGCGAATGCGCAGGCCGCCGCCTGGAAGGCGGTAAAGCAGTTTCACGCGCAGTTGGCCGTCGTGGTCGAAGGCGTACATGTCGCCGTCCTTGATCGTCCGCGCGCTAGTGTCCACGCCTACCGTGCTGCCGTCCGGCAGCACCGGCTCCATGCTGTTGCCGCTGACCGTGACGCAGGCTGCACTGGCCGGATCGATGTTCTTCTTGCGCAGGGTGTACTTGCCGAAGCGCAGCTTGCGCCCGCCGGTCTGCAGGATCACCGTGCTGCCCTTGCCGCCGGACAGCTCGATCTCCTTGTAGAAGGGCAGTTCGATCTCGTCGGCATCCAGGGGCGTTTCGTCGTCCCATGACTCTACTGCGCCAAGCCAACTGGCATTGGGGCCTGCATTCGCCTGGCCGCGCTCGGCGAGCATCTCGCCACGACCTTCCGCCAGCCACAGGGGGTTGACGCCGCAGGCGCCGGCGATCTGCGCGACGAAGCTGGTGGCGCGGGACTTGCCGCGCTCCAGATCGGAAATGGAGGTCTGGGTCATGCCTACCGCCTGGGCAAGCTGGACCTGGCTGAGATGGGCGTGCTTGCGCGCCGCCTTGATGCGATCTTTGAGTTCCATAGGTGGAAAGACTAAGGGTGTGCCTGTGGCATTGCAAGCGTCCGTATATGGGTATTACCATAATTTCAGCGCTTTCCTACTCGCGTCGGGTAGGACGGCGGCCCAACACAGCCACTGCGGGTGGCTAATGCGAGCGGCCAGCCAGGTGGGCCGGCCAAGGAGGGAATACCATGTTTCAAAGTACCGAGCAGGCGCTGGCCGTGGCCTACTGGATGTTCGAGCACCAGCCGGGACCGAAGTCGTCGACGGCGATGGTGATCGATGGCCTGCGCGAGCGCTTCGATCGCAGCTTCATCGAACACCTGCCCAGCGGTTTGAGTCCGCACGAATGGCAGGCCCAGGCGGTGATGACCGTGCGTTTCGCCCAGCGCCAGCTGGCTGCGCACCCACTGGAGCTGGCGGTGGTGCGGGCCGAGTTCGCCCGCGGGCGGGATTTCGTCCTTGGCCTGGCGGCTTTGCGCGACTGGCTGAAGCCCGGGGCCGACCCGATCGAGCAGCGGGCAACCCTGGCCTTGCTGATGCGCATGTTCCGTCGTCCGCCGTCGAGCATCCGCGAGATCGAGCGACTCAGCGGGCTGTCGAAGAGCACCCTGCATCGCTGGGACAAGGAATGGCGCGAGCGGGTCGTCGCTTTGCTGCGCCAGGCCTTGCAGCGGCTGGAGGAGCCGATGGCGGAGGTGGGGATCGTGGGCGAGCGCTAAAAAAATTTCTGTATGAAAACGGGTTTTCCCATATTGACGCTATGGGACGATAAAGGTATAAATTCTCCACGATTGAAATTCCTCTGGCCGAAGCCCGCCGATGCGGGCTTCGGCCGTTCCGGGCCCGCCTTTTCGGCGGGCCTTTGCATTTCCGGGAGTCATCCATGTCCGAGCCAAGCTCTGCGGCCTCCGCCGCCAGCGCAATGGCTGGCGTCGGCCTGGCCATGTACCTGCCGGGCATCGATGGCAACGCCTTGCTGGGAGGCTTCGGCGGCGCCATCTTCTTTGTCGTGTTCGCCCGTGACTACAACGCCCTGACCCGCCTCGGCTACCTGCTGGTGTCCTGGGTCGGCGGCTATTACGCCGGAATCGAGGCGCTCGGCCGCGGGTTGACCCAGACCAGCGGCATGGCCGCCTTCGTCGCCGCGACCCTCTGCGTGACCGGCGGCATCGGCATGCTCGAGTGGATGCGTGGCGGCGAACTGCCCAGCTGGATGCGCGGGCTGTTGCGCCGCCGGGGAGGTAAGTCCGATGGTTGATCCGCTGTCCACCCTGACCGTTCTGGTCTGCTCGGCGATCTGCATGCGCCTGATCACCTATCGCCGCGCCGGCGCGCGTTTCCGCCCCGGCGTTTCCCTGTGCGCCTACCTGCTGGCGTTGTGCACCGGCTGCCAGGCGCTGGGAATAGTGGCCGGGTTGTATCGTGCCGAGCACCTCTCGCCGTGGATGCTCGGGGTACTGCTGGTGCTGCTGGTCCTGCTGTTGCAGGCGCGCGGCAACCTGGCGCGGGTCCTGCGCCTGCATTGAACGAACGTACTTCGCTCCGGCCTGGCCGGCGGTTGTATCCGCCGCGTCGGTGCCTGTCCGTCATCCATCCATCCTGAAAAAGGAGTTCGCCATGTCCAGTGCAACCGTGCGCCTGGATCACGCCGCCCTGCGCGAAACGTTGCGGCAGTTGTTCGGCCTGCCCGCCGGCAGCGTCATCGATGCCGATCAACTGCTGGCCCCGCCGGCCATCCCCTTCATGACCTTGCGCCTGGAGTCCTCGAGCCTGCTTGGCAAGGTGCGGCGGGAGTTTTCCGCCAGTGGCGAGCAGGAGTCCCTGCTGGCCAGTTGCGAGAGCATCTTTCGCCTGACCTGGCATGGTCCCGAGGCGCACCAGTACCTGCAGGATGCCCGCTGCCTGCTGCAGTCAGGCAATGCCGGCGAGCGCCTGCGCGTGCTGAAGGCCAGCCTGCTGCGCCTGACACCCATCGAAAACCTGTCCGTCGTGCAGGATGGCCAGGCGCTGGGGCAGGCTCGTTTCGACCTTGTTCTCGCTCACGAACACGTGCTGCTCGTCGACCTCGAGCGCACCGCTCCCGGGCAGGCCTCCGGGGGGACGGGTGGAACGGCTTCCTAGAGGTCGTTGCGATGCATCGTAGCGATGCCATCCATACATAGAGGAGAGATCCATGGTCATGTTGATCAGTCGTCGCGTCGGCATCGTTCGCCTGGATGCGGTGATTTCCGAAAACCTCGCGCAGGCTGCCGTCAGCGCGCGCGGCGACCAGCTCATCACCATCGTCGGCAGCATTGTCGACCATGCGCCCGCTGGCGAGCCGTTGCCCTCCTTGCTGCCGATGGAGGGAGGCCGCCGCGCGTTGAACGAGTGCCGTGTGCGCAAGGGCATCGCTGCCTTGACTTCACTGCAAGGCGCTTCCGAAACGGTGGACGTGCAAACGGGATTCCACCTGTATCGCGGTCTGTTCATCACGCGCGTTGTTGCCCGGCGAACCGCAGAAAGAGGATTGAGCCTGACCATAACTGCCAGCCAGAGGCGTGCGCGGCGGACAGGCGGTAGGTTGCTGAAGACTGTCGTCCGTCTTTTCCATGCAGGCAGGGCGACACCCTGCCCGGCACGCTAAGGGCGATGCCGGTCCTGCTTTCATCGGTATGAGGACGGCCCGGCCTTAGCTCCCGGGATCGACTCGCTCCACCCGGTACCTTCCCTTTCCCTTCACACATCCCTCCTGATCGAAGCTCACGCTTCTCGCTCCCCGTCGCTTGTCGGCCTTGTACTGATAACGCACCTCCGCATTGTTCCCGCTGACCCGGTCCGGCTTGCCCAGCGCCCGCTCCACATCGGAGCGGGTCATTCCCGCCATGATCCGCTGCTCCACGATCGCCTTGCGGCGTTCCTTCTCGTCCAGGCGTCTGCCGCAGCGATCTTCTCTTTCTCCGATCACCGCGAGCGGCACGCTTTTCCGGCCGATGGACGCCTTTTTCGTCTTCGTCTCGGCCCTCGGCGTGACGCTCCTGCCTCCCGGCGGCGGGTTGTCCGCCACGACGGTCTCGCCGGCCTGCCCGGCGGGGCAACCGAGTTGGGTGAAGCTGACATGGCCGCTGGCGTCTTCGCAGCGGAATACCGCAGCGGCCTCGCAGATGGACGCCAGCGAGAGGAGGAGAAGGAGGGACAGGGAACGCATGGGCGGCACTCCGGGTCGGATAAGGGTGAGTGCAGGCTAACGCGTTGCCTTTTTCCGCGGGGCCGAGTGTCCTGAGTGAAATTTCCGGCGTCGCAGTCAGGCGTCGAGTGACGATGAACTTTGTGCCGCAAGCGCTTGTTCTTGCCGCCATTTTGTAACGCGCAAAACGCAAGCGGAGTGTTATCATTATCCGTATCTGCCCCGAGAGGGCCCTTGGAACACACCCATGGACTTACCCAGTAGAAACTCGAACAGTTTCCCGTTTGACCAATCACGTTTCTGATTGACCCCTTTGGCGTGCTCCGCTACTGGGGGTGGAGCGCGCTATGACCGAAGTAGAAGCCAAGAAGCCGCAGGAAAGCCTGCAGGACCGCCTAGCGCAGGTGGTCGAGCTGCTGCATCGCCACAAGGTGGTGGAAGACCTGACCCATCGTCAGGAAGGCCAGCACCATGACCGGGTGGAAAACCTCGTCCACCGGCAGAATCTCGTAGAACTCCAGCGCAAGCTGGAGGAACTGCACCCCGCCGACATCGCCCACATCCTCGAATCGCTGCCGCTGGACGACCGCCTGACGGTCTGGCAACTGGTCAAGTCCGAGGACGACGGCGACATCCTTCTCGAAGTCTCCGACGCGGTCCGGGAAACCCTGATCGCGGACATGGACGACCACGAGATCATCGCCGCGACCAAGGACCTGGACGCCGACGAACTCGCCGACCTGGCGCCGGAACTGCCGCGCGACGTGGTCCATGAACTGATGGAAAGCCTCGACGCGCAGCAGCGCGAGCGAGTGCGTTCGGCGCTGTCCTACGAGGAGGACCAGGTCGGCGCGCTGATGGACTTCGAGATGGTCACCATCCGCGAGGACGTCAGCCTGGAAGTGGTGCTGCGCTACCTGCGCCGCCTGAAGGAACTGCCCGGGCATACCGACAAACTGTTCGTGGTCGACTACGACGGCGTGCTCAAGGGCGTGCTGCCGATCAAGCGCCTGCTGGTCAACGATCCGGACAAGCAAGTGCTGGAAGTCATGGCCACCGACCCGGTGACCTTCCACCCGGACGAGGACGGCTACGACGCCGCCCAGGCATTCGAGCGTTACGACCTGATTTCCGCGCCGGTGGTGGACAAGGGCGGCAAGCTGATCGGTCGTCTGACCATCGACGAGATGGTCGACCTGATCCGTGAGGAAAGCGAAAGCGAAGTCCTCAACATGGCCGGTCTGCGTGAAGAAGAAGATATCTTCGCCTCGGTCTGGAAGTCGGTGCGCAACCGCTGGGCCTGGCTGGCCACCAACCTGATCACCGCCTTCGTCGCCTCGCGGGTGATCGGCCTGTTCGAAGGCTCCATCGAGAAACTGGTGGCGCTGGCCGCGCTGATGCCGATCGTTGCCGGCATCGGTGGCAATTCCGGCAACCAGACCATCACCATGATCGTCCGCGCCATCGCGCTCGACCAGGTACAGCCGACCAGCAACAGTCGCAACCGCCTGCTGCGCAAGGAGCTTGGCGTCGCGCTGGTCAACGGCCTGGCGTGGGGCGGAGTGATCGGCGTGGTGGCCTTCTATCTTTACGGCAACTGGGAACTGGGCGTGGTGATGACCGCCGCGATGACCCTGAACCTGCTGCTGGCGGCGATGATGGGAGTGCTGATCCCGATGACCCTGCATCGTTTCGGACGCGATCCGGCGATGGGCTCCAGCGTGATGATCACTGCGATGACCGACAGCGGCGGTTTCTTCATCTTCCTCGGCCTGGCGACGATCTTCCTGATGTAGCCGGAGCGCCACGCGAGAAGCCGCCCACGGGCGGCTTTTTTCATGGCGGTCAGATCAGCGGGGAAACCTTCGGTGGCGACCAGGACAGCACGCTCAGGCAGCGATCGCCGCCATTGACGAAATACTCGTCGACGGCCTTGGTCTCGCGGGCGACGAAGCCCTCGCGACGGCATTCCTGGTCCAGCCAGCCGCCTTGCTCGACCCGGTACAGCCAACCCTCGGATGCCGCACAGGCTGGCCAGAATTCCAGCAGGTCGGCAGCGTCGAGCTGGCGCAGGCCTTCGACTTCGACGAACTCGACGCGCCAGGTGCGCTGGCTGGCGAGGTCGCGGACGAGGATGGTGAGGCCGGCGCGATCCTGGCGGCACTCCAGGAACCAGGGGTCGACGCAGGGCGGCGCCTGGAGCAGAACCGCCAGCAGCGGCTCCGCGCGTTCAGCCACGGACGCGCAGGGTCAGGCCCTTGAGGAAGTTGCGCAGCAACTGGTCGCCGCAGGTCCGGTAGTTGCTGTGGCCGGGCTTGCGAAACAGGGCGCTCAGCTCGGGTTTGGAGACCGGGAAGTCGACGCTGTCGAGGATGGCATGGAGGTCTTCCTCCTTGAGTTCGAAGGCGACCCGCAGCTTCTTCAGGATCATGTTGTTGCTCAACGGCAGCTCCAGCGGCGGTAGCGGACGCGACTCGTCGCGACCGCGGCGCTGGATGATCAGTCCGTCCAGGCAGCGCGCCAGGTAGCGGTCGGGGCAGGCCTGGAAGCCGTCTTCGTCTTCCTTCTTCAGGTAAGCCTCGAGCAGGTCCGCTTCGACTTGCTCGCCGAACGGGGCGGCCAGTTCGGCCAGATGTGCATCGGGAAGATCCAGCAGGTAGCGCAGGCTGCGTAGTACGTCGTTGTTGAGCATCGTGCTCTCCGGAACGGTTGGCGATGAAAAAGCCCCGCGGGGCGGGGCTCTTCAGGGGGGGCTCAGACCAGCTCGGCCCAGAGGTCGTACTCGTCGGCATCGGTGATGCGCACGCGGACCTTGTCGCCCGGCTTCAGCTCGTCGCTGTCGACGAACACGTTGCCGTCGATTTCCGGAGCGTCGGCCCAGGAGCGGCCGACCGCGCCCTGTTCGTCGACTTCGTCGATCAGCACTTCGATTTCCTTGCCCACCTTGAGCTGCAGGCGAGCGGCGGAAATCGCCTGCTGGTGGGCCATGAAGCGTTCCCAGCGGTCCTGCTTGACCTCGTCCGGCACCGGCTCCAGGCCCAGCTCGTTGGCCGGAGCGCCTTCGACGGGGGAGTACTGGAAGCAGCCGACGCGGTCGAGCTGGGCTTCCGTCAGCCAGTCGAGCAGGTACTGGAAGTCTTCTTCGGTTTCGCCCGGGAAGCCGACGATGAAGGTCGAGCGGATGGTCAGTTCCGGGCAGATCTCGCGCCACTGCTTGATCCGGGCCAGGGTCTTGTCCTCGAAGGCCGGGCGCTTCATGGCCTTGAGCACTTTCGGGCTGGCGTGCTGGAAGGGGATGTCGAGGTACGGCAGGAGTTTGCCGGCGGCCATCAGCGGGATCACGTCGTCGACGTTGGGGTACGGGTAGACGTAGTGCAGGCGAACCCACACGCCCATGCTGCTCAGCGCCTCGCAGAGTTCCTTCATGCGGGTCTTGACCGGCTGGCCGTTCCAGAAGTCGGTCTTGTACTTCAGGTCCACGCCGTAGGCGCTGGTGTCCTGGGAAATCACCAGGAGTTCCTTGACCCCGGCCTTGACCAGGCGCTCGGCCTCGCTCAGCACGTCGCCGACCGGCCGGCTGACCAGCTTGCCGCGCATGGACGGGATGATGCAGAAGCTGCAACTGTGGTTGCAGCCTTCGGAAATCTTCAGGTAGGCGTAGTGGCGCGGGGTCAGCTTGACGCCTTGCGGCGGGACCAGGTCGACCAGCGGGTTGTGTTCGGTCTTCGGCGGCACCACTTCGTGCACCGCGGTAACCACCTGCTCGTACTGTTGCGGGCCGGTGACCGCCAGCACGCTTGGATGCACGTCGCGGATCGCGTGCTCTTCCACGCCCATGCAGCCGGTGACGATGACCTTGCCGTTCTCGGCGATGGCTTCGCCGATCACTTCCAGGGACTCGGCCTTGGCGCTGTCGATGAAACCGCAGGTGTTGACCACCACGACGTCGGCGTCTTCGTAGGTCGGAACGACCTCATAGCCTTCCATGCGCAGCTGGGTGAGGATGCGCTCGGAGTCGACCAGCGCCTTGGGGCATCCAAGACTGACGAAGCCGACTTTGGGAGTGGGGGTGGACATGGCTAACCTCGGTAGGCGGGCGCGCTTGCTGGCGCCTCTGATCAAAAAGTGCGCAATTCTAGCGGCAGCGCCGCGGCTTTTCCAGTCTCCCGTGCAGCTCTTTTCCGGCCCTGGAAAAACTCACCGCGGGCGCTCGGCAATCGGCTCCCCGGCCTTCTATAGTCATAGCAGTCCGTGGCCTCGGCGCTTGCATCGCGGACGGCATGGGCGCAGCATTTGCCGAATTTTTCCGGGGGAAAGCGTTTCATGAGTGATGCAGCGACGCGTGCCGAGGAGACTTCGGAGGGGCATTCCAGCTCTGCCATCGGCCTGATGGTCGGGGCGGTTGGAGTCTGCTATGGGGATATTGGCACCAGTCCCTTGTATACCCTGAAAGAGGTCTTCATCGGCGGCTACGGGGTGCAGGCCAACCACGATGGCGTCCTTGGCGTGCTCTCGCTGATCTTCTGGTCGCTGGTCTGGGTCGTTTCCATCAAGTACGTGATCTTCGTCCTGCGTGCCGACAACCAGGGCGAGGGCGGGGTGATGGCGCTGTCGGCCCTGGCGCGCCGGGCGGCGGCGCCGTTCGGCAGGCTGCAGACTTTCGTGGTGGTTGCCGGCCTGATCGGCGCGGCGCTGTTCTACGGCGACAGCATGATCACCCCGGCGATCTCGGTACTGTCGGCGGTAGAAGGGCTGGAGATCGCCTTCGACGGCCTGGAGCACTGGACGGTACCGCTGGCGCTTATCGTGCTGATCGGCCTGTTCCTGATCCAGAAGCACGGCACCGCGCGGATCGGCATCCTGTTCGGCCCGGTCATGGTGCTCTGGTTCGGCGCCCTGGCGGCGCTGGGCGTCTACGGGGTGATCCAGCAGCCGGAAGTGCTGCAGGCGATGAACCCTGTATGGGCCGTGCGTTTCTTCAGCTCGCATCCCGGCATCGGTGTCGCCATCCTCGGCGCCACCGTACTGGCGCTGACCGGCGCCGAGGCGCTGTACGCCGACATGGGCCACTTCGGTCGCAAGCCGATCGCCCGTGCCTGGTTCCTGCTGGTGCTGCCGGCGCTGGTGCTGAACTACTTCGGCCAGGGCGCGACCATCCTTTCCAACGCCGAGGCGGCGCGCAACCCCTTCTACCTGCTGGCGCCGGGCTGGGCGCTGCTGCCGATGGTGGCGCTGTCCACCCTGGCCACAGTGATCGCCTCCCAGGCGGTGATCTCCGGCGCCTTCTCCCTGACCCGCCAGGCGATCCAGCTCGGCTACGTGCCGCGGATGACCATCCAGCACACTTCCAGCCACGAGCAGGGGCAGATCTACATCGGCGGGGTGAATTGGGCGCTGATGGTCGGCGTGGTCCTGCTGGTGCTCGGCTTCGAGTCCTCGGCGTCGCTGGCGGCTGCCTACGGCGTGGCGGTGACCGGAACCATGCTGATCACCACCCTGCTGATGGGCGTGGTGATCTGGCGCCTGTGGAAATGGCCGCTGTGGCTGGGCGTCCCGTTCTTCTGCGTGATGCTCGCGGTGGACAGCCTGTTCTTCGCCGCCAACCTGCCCAAGGTGATCCAGGGCGGCGCCTTCCCGGTCATCGCGGGTATCGTCATCTTCATCCTGATGTCCACCTGGAAGCGTGGCCGCCAACTGCTGGTGGAGCGTCTCGACGAGGGCTCGCTGCCGCTCTCGGTGTTCATTTCCAGCATGCGCGTGCAGCCGCCGCACCGGGTCCAGGGGACCGCGGTGTTCCTTACCGCGCGTACCGACGCGGTGCCTCACGCGCTGCTGCACAACCTGTTGCACAACCAGGTGCTGCACGAGCAGGTGGTGCTGCTCACCGTGGTCAACGAAGACAGCCCACGGGTTTCGCCGGATCGCCGTTTCGAGGTCGAGGCCTATGGCGACGGATTCTTCCGGGTGATCCTGCACTTCGGCTTCATGGAAGAGCCGGACATCCCGGCGGCCTTGCGCCTGTGCCATCTCAACGAACTGGACTTCAGCCCGATGCGCACCACCTACTTCCTCAGCCGGGAGACGGTGATTCCATCCAAGCGCATCGGCATGGCGCGCTGGCGCGAGGGGCTGTTCGCCTTCCTGCTGAAGAACGCCAACGGCAACCTGCGCTATTTCAACCTGCCGCTCAACCGGGTGATCGAGTTGGGAACCCAGGTCGAGATCTGATCCGTTCCGCTGCAAAAAAAGCGCGCCCGACTGGGCGCGTTTTTTTGCACGTTTCTCAGCGCCGTTGCGGCAGCATCCGTACCAGGGTGTTGTCGCGGCTGACGAAGTGATGGAAGAGCGCCGCGGCGGCGTGCAGGCCGATCAGGAAATAACCGGCGTTGCCGATGGTTTCGTGCCATTCCTTGATTTGCCCAGCGAGGTCGGGGTTCTTGTCGATCAGCGGCGGTAGCTCCAGGCCGAAGAACGGTATCGGCTTGCCGGCGGCGCTGAGGATCAGCCAGCCGGCGAAGGGCAGGCCGATCATCATCAGGTAGAGGGCGTAGTGCATCAGCCTGGCCAGCGTCGCCTGCCAGGCGGGGATGGCGGGCTCTATGCGCGGGGTAGGGGTGGCCAGGCGCACCAGCAGGCGCAACCAGACCAGCAGGAAAACGCTCAGGCCAAGCATGAAGTGCCATTGCTTGAGCAGTTCGCGGGTTTCGCTGCCCTTGGGGAAATTGCCCTTCAGTTCGATACAGGCGTAGACCCCGGCGATCAGCAGCAGGGTCAGCCAGTGCAGGGCAATGGTCAGGCTCCCATAACGGGATTCGGTGTTTTTCCAGCTCATCACGGTTCCTTCTCTTCGGCTCTCGGGAGCCCGCTCTGCGGCGGGGCGGCCGGTATTCTCGGCGGCTCCGCTGAAGCCAGCCTGAATGCCCCCGGCAGGCTCAGTCTAGCTGGCGCCGGCCGGGGACAAGAAGGGCGGAGCGGGGAGAGCTTGATCGCGATCAGGCGTCGGGAGCGTTCTCGCGGTCGCGGATGGCCTGGAGCATCTTCTTCGCTAGGGACAGGTAGTCCTCGTCGAAGTGGTGGCCGCCCGGCAGTTCGAGCTTCTCGCCGACGGCCTGGGGTTGGGTACAGCCGCTTTCGTCCTTTTCTTCGGCGCCATAGATGCAGAACACCTTGGCCGCCGGCAACCTGGCCATTTCCGGGCCGGTGGCGGCTTCCTCGCCGGCCTTGCCCAGCCAGCCTTCCACTTCGATCTCGAAGCTGCCGGTCCGCGCCAGCGCCAGCAGCAGCATGGCTTTCACTTGTTGCTGGTCCTTTCCGGGCAGGCGGTTGTAGATCGCCGGCAGGATGTCGGCGCCGAACGAGTAGCCGGCCAGGACGAAACGTTTCGCGCCCCACTTCTCGCGGTAGTGTTGCATCAGCTTGGAGAGGTCGGCGGCGCTCTGTTCCGGGCTCTTGTGTTGCCAGTAGTAGCGCAGGGTGTCGATGCCGACCACCGGGTAGCCCATGCTCGCCATATGCTCGGCAGAGTCCTTGTCCAGGTCGCGCCAGCCGCCGTCGCCGGAATAGAACAGGGTGACGATGTCCGAGGGTTTCGCCGCGGGGACCTCGAGTACCGGCAGGGCCTCGGCGTTGCCTTGCAGTTGCAGGCGCAACTGATGGGCGAGCACGTCGGACAGCGGGGTGTCGTAGTCGCTGATGCTGGTTTCCGCGCTCGACTGCTTGCGGACGAAGACCGCGGTGTCGTCGTCCGGGTTGTCGTTCCAGGCCAGCAGCCACTGGCCGTGCGACGCCTGGTGCGGCAGCGGGGCGTCGCAGTCGCGCTCGGCCAGGGCAATGTCGAAGCCGACCGAGAGCGCCTTGGCCTTGTCGTCGTCCTGGCTGGCGAGCCAGCGCCAGGCGGTGGTCGAGCCTGGGCCGATGCCGGCGACCAGGTTCGGCTTGCCGCCGAGGCGGGCAATGACCGCTTCGAGCCGGGACTGCTGCGCCCTGCAATCGCTGTTTTCCGGGGGGAAGTACTGGATCACCCGGGCGGCGCTGTCGTGAGCCAGGTTCAGCATCTGGGCGTCGTTCAGTTGCTGTTCGGGGGCGGCGATCACCACCACCCGCGAGCGCGGCTTCTCGCCGGGTTCGGCAAGGGTGGCGTGGCCGCCGTCGTCGAGGTCCAGGGCTTCCAGTTTCGCCTGGGCCGCCGGTCGGCTCCAGAGCAGCAGGGCGGCACCGACGATCAGCACCAGGGCGGCGACCAGAAAACGGCGCCAGTGACGTTTCACGACAGACATATCAGCGTTTCACCAATCCAGTCAGGCCGCCGGCGATCAGCGCGGCGGTATCGGCCAGGGCCACCAGCGGGTCGAGCCCGGCTGGCACGGCCAGGTAGCGGGGTTCCCAGTCGGGCTGGAACTTGTCCTTGAAGCGTCGCAGCCCCTGGAAATTGTAGAACTGTTCGCCCCGCCGGAAGACCAGCGCGCCCAGGCGCTGGGTCAACGGCGCGCCGCGCCTTGGCTGGAGCCCGGCCAGCGGCACCATGCCGAGGCTGAAGCGCGCGTGGCCCTGGGCCTTGTAGTGGAGGATGAGGCCGAGCATGAGGAACTCCATGGTCAGCTTCGGCGCCTCCGGGTGCACGCGCATCAGGTCGAGGCTCGCCAGTTCGCGGCTGTCGGTTTCCAGCAGGTTGGCGAAGGCCACCGGCTTGCCCTGGTGGCGGACGATGGCGATGCGGAAGAAGTTCAGGTACGCCGGGGTGAAGCGGCCCAGGGAGAAGCCTTTCTCGCGCACCTGCTTGCCGCCCAGCCAGGCGTCCGATATCGCCTTCAGCTCGTCCAGCGGAGCCTGGCCCGGTTCATGGAACTCCAGGGCCAGGCCGTCGCGCTGGCCGCGGTTCCAGGTGTAGCGCAGGTCTTTCATTTCCTTGCCCTTGTTCTCCAGGTCGAAGCGCAGCAGGTCGACTCGCGCTTCTTCGCCGAGCTTGAGGGCGGTCAGGCCGATGTCCATGTAGAACGGCAGGTTCTCGGCACGCACCTGGTAGAACACCGGGCGGGCATGGTGCAGGTCGCACAGGTCGCGGAACTGCCAGATCAGTTCGGCGCGCTGCATGGCCGGGCCGATCGGGTCGTACAGGGCGATCATGCTGCGACCGCGGCGGGCGTACATGAGGAAAGCGTCGTCGCTCTCATGGAAGAGCAGGGCCTTGTCGCCGGTCAGGGCCAGGCCGCCATCCGGCTGGTCCGAGTGGCGGATGATCCGCGCCGCGCGCTGCAGCTCTTCCGCGTTCGGCTCGCGGATCGCCGGCGGTGCCGCGCGCAGCAGCCAGCCAAGGGCCAGGGCCAGGAGCAGCAGGCAACTGCCGAGGGCGGCGCGCAGGGCGCGCGGGGCGTCGGCGTCCAGGGCGAACTGCCACCAGAGCTGGTTGCTGTAATGCACGTCCTGGTTGGCGAACAGCAGCAGCCAGACCGAGGCGCCGACCACGCAGATGCTGGCGCCTACGTAGAGCGGCGAGAAGGGTACTTCCATCAGCCGGCTGGGACGGTAGAAGGAGCGGCGGAACATGGCGAGCAGCGCGGCGGTCAGGCTCAGCAGGCTGGCTTCTTCCCAGTCGAAGCCTTTCAGCAGCGAAAGCAGGGCGCCCACCAGCAACAGCACCAGGGTCAGGGCCCAGGCGGCCGACAGCCGTCGGCGCAAACCCTGCGCGAGCAGGAGGCAGAGCACGCCGATCAGGCTGGCGACCAGGTGCGAAGCATCGATCAGGCGATGTGGAATGAG
The DNA here is from genome assembly GCF_001815235.1 of Pseudomonas sp. HMSC065H01. Lineage (NCBI taxonomy): Bacteria > Pseudomonadati > Pseudomonadota > Gammaproteobacteria > Pseudomonadales > Pseudomonadaceae > Pseudomonas > Pseudomonas sp. HMSC065H01. The sequence goes on from NZ_KV819906.1 coordinate 395,720, forward strand.
GAAACCGAGGTGCTCCAGGCGGGTGTCGATCGCCGGTGTGGCGCCGGAAAACAGCAGCACGACACCGGAGAGGAAGACCAGGATCGCCAGGATCGGTGCGGCGAAACCCGAGGCGACGCGGATCGCCTGGCGCGTCACCCACAACCGGCGCGCTTCGAGGAACAGCAACAAAAGGCAGGCCAGCAGCAGTGGCAGTACCACATAAATCAAGCGGTACAAGAGCAGGGCCGCGGCCAGCGGCGCGGCGCCCAGTTGGCCGGCGAACGCGGCCAGCAGCACCGCCTCGAACACCCCGACTCCGCCCGGTACGTGGCTGAGCACGCCGGCGGCCAGGGCGAGCAGGTAGACCAGCAGGAACGCCGCGAAGGGTGGGGTTTCCGGCAGCAACAGATAAAGGACGGTAGCGGCGGCGGCGACGTCGAGGGCGGTGATCAGCAGTTGCAGCAGCGATAGGCGCAGGCCTGGCAGGCGCAGGCTGCGGCGGCCGAGGCGGACCAGCAGGCTGTCGGGGGACGGCCGTTCTCCCGGCAGGCGGTGCCGGGCCAGGAACGCCACCAGGCCGACAGCCAGCGACAGGACGGCGATCGCGATGACGGCGACCAGGGCGCGGGGCAGGTGCAGCGCCGACGCCGCATCGTCGAGGTCGCAGAGTGCGGCGAGTGCCGCCAGCACCGGCAGTGCGCAGCCCAGGGAAAGGCTGGCAAATAGCGTCATCCGGGCTATTTCGGCAGCGCCGATGCCATGCCGGGAATACAGTCGGTAGCGTACGGAGCCGCCGGAAAGCAGCGACAGGCCTACCGCATTGCCGATGGCGAAGGCGCTGAAGCCGCCGGTGGCCAGGCTGCGCATGGGCAGCGTGACGCCAGCGAAGCGGCTGGCCGACCACTCGTAGCCGAGCAGGATGACGAAGCCGAGGGCGGTCGCGCTCAGGGCGCCGAGCAGCGCCGGCCTGGGCACGTCGGCGATGGCATCGTGGAGGGCGCCGGGATCGATCTCCCGTAGCAGGTGGTAGCAGGCCACCAGCGCCAGGCCGAACAGCAGCAAGGTGAAGACCAGGCCGATGGGCTGGCGGTAGGCGGTAATCCGATCGATCAGCCGGATGCGTTGTGGGGACGCGGGAGAGCTGGGTGGAGCGGGATGTTCTGGAACGGGAGCGTCGGTGCGCATCAGCCACCTCATGGGAATTTGCGCGACAGAGTATGGCCTCTCGGGCGAGTTCCCAAGTGGTCGCAGCAGATTTTTTCTGTGCGGGGCGGCGTCCTGTCACAGGGAGAAGACCGCCGGGTTTTGCAGGAGTTGCGTCGGCGAAGTGGCCGAAGGCCATTTGCTGGTATTCGTTCAGCGATGGTTCAGCTTGCCGTGGGCATAGTGGCGGCTTGCACTGTCCGACCATTTCCGAGGGGGGAAGGGTGACGATGATCCAGGCGGGCATTCATGTCGGCGCCGGAGTCGTGCTGGGCGTGGCCGCTGGATGGTGGCTGGGGGATTGGGAACAGTCGTTGCAGGTCAAGGACTCGGTGGCGCGGGTCGATTGCCTGTTGTACGGCGCCCTGCTGGTGGTATTGCTCCGCCACGACGGTTGGTTGCGCCGCCTGGGCCTGCTGGGCCTGGGGCTGTTCTGCGGTTCCCTGCTGGTCTATTCGGTGAATCCGGCAAGCCTGTTCGCTGCGAAAGAGTCCTGGAGCCTTGCGCGGATCTCCATGCGGGCCTTCGGTCCGCTGGTGATGCTGGTCGTGGGGATGGCCTGCGCGCGCCTGGCACACGAGTTGCGCTGACGCAGGCGTTGCGCTCACGCCGGAGTCAGGTGACGCGATTCCTCGCGGTATTCCTTCAACCAGCGCAGCACTTCCACGGCCTCCCAGCGAGAGGGGTCGTACAACGCATAGATCTCGCCCTGGTAGCCGACCACATCGAGCGGCCGGTGGAAGCCGGCGCGCTGGAACAGCGCCTCGATCTCGGCGAAGCAGGTGTTGAAGTGCACGCGGGTGAACGGCGTCTTGCCGTCGGTGACCAGGCCGTCCATCTGCAGTTCGTCCACTGCCTGGCGGATGTCGTCGAGTTCCATCCGGTTCACGCTGCGCTTCAATTGTTCGACGTTCAGCATCTGTCTGTCCTTTCCGTATCCGTTACCGAGCATTCATCGAAGGCTGAGCTGGCTGTACGAATATACAGTTAAATGTGCGATGATGCGAGCGAACGGAGGGCGAGGCGATGCAGTGGAACAGGAGGGGCGGAATGCAAAAAGCCCCGGCGCTATCGCTAGTGCCGGGGCTTTTCGAATGTGGTTGCGGGAGCTGGATTTGAACCAACGACCTTCGGGTTATGAGCCCGACGAGCTACCAGACTGCTCCATCCCGCGTCTGTGTGGGCGCATTCTACGGACTCTCGTCGGGCTGTCAATCGATTTTTCGAAAAAAGTGTTTTTTCTTCAAATGCTTAGCGCTTGCCCAATGTTAGAATTCAGCGCTCCGGGGCAGGCCCGGCGGGGCTTGTAGCGAGATTCCGGTGCGGAAAATCATCCATATAGACTGCGACTGTTTCTACGCCGCCCTCGAGATGCGCGACGACCCCAGCCTGCGCGGCAAGGCGCTGGCGGTTGGCGGTTCGCCGGACAAGCGCGGAGTGGTCGCCACTTGCAGCTACGAGGCGCGAGCCTATGGCGTGCGCTCGGCGATGGCCATGCGCACGGCGCTCAAGCTGTGTCCCGATCTGCTGGTGGTGCGCCCGCGTTTCGATGTCTACCGGGCGGTGTCGAAGCAGATCCATGCGATCTTCCGCGATTATACCGATCTGATCGAGCCGCTTTCGCTGGACGAGGCCTACCTGGACGTCAGCGCTTCGCCGCATTTCGCCGGTAGCGCCACGCGGATTGCCCAGGACATCCGCCGCCGGGTGGCCGAGGAGCTGCACATCACCGTTTCGGCGGGCGTCGCGCCGAACAAGTTCCTGGCCAAGATCGCCAGCGACTGGCGCAAGCCGGACGGGCTGTTCGTGATTACCCCGGAGCAGGTCGACGGGTTCGTCGCCGAGTTGCCGGTGGCCAAGTTGCATGGCGTTGGCAAGGTCACGGCGGAGCGCCTGGCGCGGATGGGCATCCGCACCTGCGCCGACCTGCGCCAGGGCAGCAAGCTGAGCCTGGTGCGCGAGTTCGGCAGCTTCGGCGAACGCCTGTGGGGACTGGCCCATGGTATCGACGAGCGACCGGTGGAAGTCGACAGCCGGCGCCAGTCGGTGAGCGTCGAATGTACCTTCGATCGCGACCTGCCGGACCTGGCGGCTTGCCTGGAGGAACTGCCGACCCTGCTCGAGGAGCTGGACGGACGCCTGCAACGCCTGGATGGCAGTTATCGGCCGGACAAGCCGTTCGTGAAACTGAAGTTTCACGATTTCACCCAGACCACAGTGGAACAGTCCGGCGCCGGGCGCGACCTGGAGAGCTACCGGCAATTGCTCGGCCAGGCCTTTGCCCGTGGCAATCGTCCGGTGCGCCTGATCGGCGTCGGCGTGCGCCTGCTCGACCTGCAGGGCGCCCACGAACAACTCAGGCTGTTCTGATGCTCCTCATGGCCTCAACGAAGTCGCGAGGCTCCGCGGCGACGGCTCTTCCCCTACCGGCAAGGCGCTGAAGCGGCCGAGATCCTGCAGCAGTTCCAGGCGTGCTGCACGGAGTGGGCCGCGTATGGCTTCCTGTTGTTCCACGTCGAGCGGGCGGTCGTCGCCATCGCTCACCGGACCGTGGTGACGGTCCGCGCCACGCAGTGGGAAGCTCACCTTGAAGCCTTCGCCCAGGTAGGCGATGCGCGTGGTATCGGCGCTCACCGCATAGTCGCGATGGTAGTCCGCTGCGAGCAGGTCCTGTCCCAGCGAGTAGTCGCGGGGCGGATTGCGTACGCCCAGCAGCGGCAGGAGCGTTGCGGGCAGGTCGATGTGGCTGGTGATGCTGCGGACGGCACGGGGCGCCTGTCCGGGAATGCTCAGCACGGCGACGGTGCCGGTCTGGTAGCGATTGAACTCGGTATTGTGGCCCCAGCGCGAGCGTTCCATGAACTCTTCCCCATGGTCGCCGAGCACCACTACCGCGGTGTTTTCCAGCAGGTGCTGGTTTTCCAGGTGCTGCAGCAGGCGGCCGATCTGTGTATCGACTTCGCGCACGGCATTCAGGTAGCGGTTCTTGATCAGCGGCATCTGCGCCTGGAAATCGGTGGTCAGGTAGTTGAAGTTGACCAGATAGGGGCGGATTTTCGCGGTCTCGTCGCGGAAGCTGTAGTTGGCGTGGCTCGACTCGAGGAACAGGCAGGCGAAGAACGGCCGGTCGGGTAGTCGGCGATCGACGAAGCGCAGCAGGTCGTCGGTGTTCCGGGCGTCGCGCTGCCAGGCAGGCTCCGGGCTATCCAGCACGTGCAGGTCCTGCGGGCGCAGGTTGACGAACACGCTGCGGTCGAAGGGCGGATAGCTGAAACGTTGCGCGGCATTGATCCGGAACTGGTAGTTCTGCTGCCTGAGTACCTCCATGAGCACCGGCGGCTGGCCGGCCTTCAGCACGGCGTCCCAGTAGCCGCCGTGCAGCCCGTAGAACATGCCGAAGACGCCCATCTGGGTCAGGTTGCCGCTGCTGTAGTGGTTGGCCAGGCGGATCGCCCGGTTGGAGAAGTCCCACAGCCTGGGCATGTAGCGCGGATCGAGCATGTCCCCGCGGAGCGACTCGGCGACGATCCAGACGATGTTCAATGGGTTCGCCGGGGCGCTGATCTCCAGCGGCCGGAGCGGATAGTGCAGGTCGCTCTGCTGCTGGAGCAGCTCGCGCTGGGTGGGCGTCGGCTGGATGCCCAGGCTTCGCGCCAGGCTGCGGACGGTCAATGGCAGGTACAGCGGATAGCGTTCGCTGGCCAGCAGGATCGGCCGGTAGTCGCGCAGGGAGCTGAACGCATAGGCCAGGCGTTCGCCCAGGGCCAGGCAGAGGAAGGCCGCCAACAGGTAGCGCCAGGCGCGCCGAGGGAGCGCGGGAAGGCGTTCGCGGCTGACCTGGCAGGCGCTGTACAGCAGCACCTGCAGACAGAGCAGGGCCAGGGCCGCCAGGCTTGCGCTGAGCAGGGTGCCGTCGCCGCTGCCGAGGCTGGAGAGGCCGCCGGGCGAGACCAGCAGGCCGATGCTGAAACCGTTGAGGTGGAATCCGTACAGGTCGTAGAGGGTGCGGTCGGCGTAGAGCAGTATCTGTACCGCTGCGCTGCCGACGATGGCCAGCACGCCTGCCAGCCACGGACTGAGGCGCACGGGAAGGCGATCATGGAAATGCAGGAGCAGTCGGCAGGCGAGGTACACCGGGACTATATAAAGGAAGGCGTAGCTCAGGCTGGCAGCGACGCTCCAGAGCGGCAGCCAGGCGTCGTCGAAGACGATCCCGTCCTGCAGGCGCAGCACCTGCCAGAGCACCACCAGCCACGACAACAGAAAGAAGCGGTTGAGTGTCTCGGTGCTGGGTGGGGCGAACATCAAGCGTCTCCGGGCGGGGATGCGGAAGCCTAGGGACGTGGTGGTCAAGCGGGAATGAAATGGATGTCAAAAAAATGTAAACGGGCGGCGCCGGGTAGCGCCGCTTCAGGCTTCAGTCGTGCTCGGGGACCAGGCGCAGCGGCTTGCCTTCGGCCGGCCACAGGCGCAGCTCGTCGGACGGCGAAATGTCCCAGTGCTGGACGCTCTGCAGCAGGGCCAGGAAGCGCCGTTCCTGCTCCATGATCTCCGCCGCGCACAGGCGGCGGGTGCTGCCGATGGCGCCGAACTGAAGGAGGTCGTCCTGCAAGGTGTAGCTGGCGAACCAGTGGTTGCAGCCGCCGTTGCCGAAGGCACGGCCCTGGCCGTCGAAGGTCAGGCTGATGTGGCTGTAGTCCATCGTCGGTTGTGCGCCGACCCAGTCGACCTGGTAGGCCTGCTCGGTTTCCAGGGTGGTCTCCTGGCTGGCGCAACCGCCCAGTACCAGGGCGGTGGAGGCGAAGAGGGCGAGAGAGGGTTTCATGGCGTTTCCTTTGCGCATTTCGTACGGGCGATAGTTCACAGACCGTCGGTCGGACGGAGCGTTCGCCCTACTGGCATTTCGGGCACAGGTGCTTGCCTTCGCGGCTGCTCCAGCCCAGTTCGTGAATGCGCTCTTCGGCGGCCGGCGCCAGGGCCTTGCGACCGAGACTGGCGTCCACGGCGAACTCGAAGTCGAGACGAGCCTGGCACTGGTCGCAGTCGACCTGCCAGGTATGGATCGCCAGTTCGCGGAATGCCGGGCCGCGGGCGACAGCCAGCCACTGGCCGGGCGGGTTGATCAGGTGGCGGACCTTTTCCACGGTCAGGCGCATGCTCAGGGTCTTGCTGCCCTTGAGGCTGACCAGCAGCACGTCGTCGGCCTTGATCGAGCCGCCGGTGCCGGTGACCTGGTAGCGCCCCGGGGAGAGCGCGCGGCATTCGTTGAGGGTGTATTGCGGGTTGAGCAGGGTGTAACGGAAATCGTGTTCAGCCATGGAGCCTCCAATCAGCCGCGCATGCTAACACGCCATCAGGCCCGGACCCGATTGCGTGGCGTCCCGTCCTGCCAGGCGGCGATGTTGTCCAGGGTGGTGTCGGCGATCGCCGCCAGCGCCTCGCGGGTAAGGAAGGCCTGGTGGGCAGTCACCACCACGTTGGGGAAGCTCAGCAGGCGTGCCAGCACGTCATCCTGCAGGGGCTGGTCGGAGCGATCCTCGAAGAAGATATCCGCTTCCTCTTCATAGACGTCCAGGCCGAGGTAGCCCAGTTGTCCGCTCTTCAGCGCCTCGATCAGCGCCGCTGCGTTCACCAGGGCGCCACGGCCGGTATTGATCAGCATCGCGCCGGGTTTCATCGTCGCCAGGCGCTGCGCGTCGATGAGGTGGCGGGTGTCGGCGGTCAGCGGGCAATGCAGGCTGACGATGTCGGACTCGGCGAGCAGGGCGTCGAGCGCCAGGTAGCGGCCGCCGAGTGCTTGGATGCGCGGATTGGGATAGGGATCGTAGGCCAGCAGCTCGCAGCCGAAGCCGGCCATGATGCGGGCGAAGGTCTCGCCGATCTGTCCGGTGCCGATCACTCCGACGCGTTTGCCGTGGAGGTCGAAGCCGGTCAGCCCATGCAGCGAGAAATCGCCCTCGCGGGTCCGGTTGTAGGCGCGGTGCAGGCGCCGGTTGAGCGTCAGGATCAGGCCGACCGCGTGCTCGGCGACAGCGTGCGGCGAATAGGCGGGGACGTGCACCACCGGCAGGCCGAGCGCTTCGGCGGCGGCCAGGTCGACGTGGTTGTAGCCGGCCGAGCGCAGGGCGACCAGGCGCGTGCCGCCGGCCGCCAGGCGTTCCAGCACCGGCCGCGAGAGGTCGTCGTTGACGAAGGCGCAGACTACTTCGAAGCCTTGGGCGAGGACCGCCGTGTCCGCCTGCAGGTGGGCCTGCTGGAAGTGCAGTTCGAAGCCGTGCCGGTGGTTGCTGGCCTGGAAGCTCTCGCTGTCGTAGGCCTGGCTGCTGAAGAACAGGATGCGCATGGTCAGAGTTCGCTGGAGTCGAGGCTGGTGGAGGACAGGTGGGTGGTGGCCGAGGCAGTGTCGGCCAGGGCCTCGATGGCCTTGTCCAGCTCGTCCAGGGCCGCGGCCGCCGCCGGATCGTTCTGCTTGAGCAGGGTTTCGCTGGTCTGGCAGGCCGCGCGCAACTGCGGCACGCCACAGTAGCGGGTGGCGCCATGCAGCCGGTGGACCCTCTCGAGCAAAGCGGTGCGGTCGTCGTTGTCGCGGGCCTGGCGAATCGCCTGGCGGTCCGCCGCCAGCGAGGCCAGCAGCATCGCCAGCATGTCGGCGGCGAGGTCGGCCTTGCCGGCGGCCAGGCGCAGCCCTTCCTCGGGGTCGAGCACGCTCAACTGGCCGAGCTGCGGCGCACGGCTCATGCTGGCCAGCGACTGGCCCAGGCTCAGTCCGGTCCACTTCAGCACTACCTGGGCCAATTGCTGCTCGTCGATCGGCTTGGTCAGGTAGTCGTCCATGCCGGCCTGCAGCAATGCGCGCTTCTCGTTGGAAAGCGCATGTGCGGTGAGCGCGATCACCGGCACCGGGCTGACTTCCCGCTCGGCCTCCCAGCGGCGGATCGCCTCGGTGGCCTGGCGGCCGTCCATGCCGGGCATCTGCACGTCCATGAAGACCAGGTCGAAGCGCTCGCGCTGCACTACCTCGAGGGCCGCGTAGCCGCTGTCCACCGCGGTGACCTGGGCGCCGAGGTCGCTGAGCAGGGTCTGCACCAGCAGCAGGTTGGCCGGGTTGTCGTCGACGCATAGCAGCCGTGGCGGCCGTCCGGAAACCATGGCGTGGGGCTTGTCGCTGCGCGTCGGGCGGACTTGAAGCAACTCCTGCAGCTTGCGTTGCAGCTTGCGGGTGCAGGCGGGCTTGGCCTCGACCTGTTCGTCGGGCAGGGTCGCGTGGTATTGCGCCTGCTCGGTGGTCGGGCAGAGCACCAGGGTTTTGCAGCCGAGCCGTTCGAATTCCCAGAACGACTGGCTCAGCTCTTCCGGCGGATGGATCGCGGCCGAGACGCCGAGCACCGCCAGGCTGATCGGCAACTGGCCGGGCGGCGGGTTGCGCAGGCTTTCCTGGAGGCTGTCGAGGTCGGCGAATTCGCTCACTTCCAGGCCGAAGTCGGTGAGCTGGTGGTGCAGCGAGCGGCGCGTCAGTTCCTGCGGTTCGAGCAGCGCCACGCGTTGGCCCGCGGCCCAGGAGGCGCCCGGCTCCTCGTTGTCGTCGCGACTTTTCGGCAGACTCAGGCTGATCCAGAACTCGGCGCCTTCCCCAGGCGTACTGTCGACGCCGATCTCGCCGCCCATCTGCTCGATCAGGCGCTTGGAGATCACCAGGCCCAGGCCGGTGCCACCGGCTTGCCGCGACAGTGAGTTGTCGGCCTGGCTGAAGGCCTTGAACAAGGCCTGCTGGTCCTCCTCGGAGAGGCCGATACCGGTATCCTGTACGCTGATCCGCAGCTGCGCGCGGTCGTCGCTTTCGTCTTCGAGCATGGCGCGCACGGCGACGGTGCCGCCCTGGGTGAACTTGATGGCGTTGCCGACCAGGTTGGTGAGGATCTGCTTCAGCCGCTGCGGGTCGCCCTGCAATTGGATCGGGGTATCCCGGTAGACCAGGCTGACCAGTTCCAGTTGCTTCTCGTGGGCGGCCGGAGCCAGCATGGTCAGGGCGTCCTGGATCAGGTCGCGGAGATTGAAAGGGAGGTTTTCCAGAACCAGCTTGCCGGCCTCGATCTTCGAGAAATCGAGGATCTCGTTGATGATCCCCAGCAGGCTTTCCGCCGATTTCTGGATGGTCGTGAGGTAGTCCTGCTGGCGCGGGCTGAGCTCGCTCTTCTGCAGCAGGTTGGTGAAACCGAGGATGCCGTTGAGCGGGGTGCGGATCTCGTGGCTCATGTTGGCGAGGAACTCGGACTTGATCCTGCTCGCCTCCAGGGCCTCCTTGCGCGCCAGGTCCAGCTCGATGTTCTGGATCTCGATGGTTTCCAGGTTCTGCCGTACGTCCTCGGTGGCCTGGTCGATGTTGTGCTGCATTTCCTCCTGGGCGCTCTGCAGCGTTTCCGCCATGCGGTTGATGCCAGAGGCCAGTTCGTCCAGCTCGTTGCTGCCCATCGGTGGCAGGCGGGTTTCCATGCGGCCTTCCTTGAGCTGGGCGACGCCCTGGCTGATCAGTTCCAGCGGCGCGTTGATCGCGCGGCTCATGCGCAGGGCGAGGAGGGCGGTGACGCCGAGGCCGGCGGCGATCAGCAAGAGGCTGGTGAACAGGCTGCGATATCCGCGCAGCAGAGTCCCGTGGTGCGACAGTTCCAGTTCGACCCAGCCGAGTACGCGCTCGTCGTCAGGCTCGGTGGCGCCGGACAGGCTGTGGTGGCGGCCAAGAACCGGTAGCAGGAAGTGCGTGGTGTCCAGTTCGGTGGACATGCTCAGATGGCTGGCGTCGCCGGCCGGGGCGACGGTGAGCATGCTTGGCCCGGCATGGGCGAGGCGTTCCTGGCGGGCGTCGAGGAAGGTCACCGCGCGCACGTCCGGTTGGTCCAGCGCCTCGTTGGCGATGCGGTTGAGCACGGCGGTATCCTTTCGCGCCAGCGCGGTGGCGGCCAGCGGCGCCAGTTGTTCGGCGATCAGTTGCCCGCGCTCGATCAACTGGGCGCGCATGTCGGACAGCTGGACCCAGGTGAAGTAACCGCCAAGCACCATCGCCAGCAGGCTGGTGGGGAGCAGGGTGAGCAGCAGTACGCGCCCCTTGATGCCGAGATCCTTGAACACACGTCTCTCCGTCGAGCCAGATCGGGATGGCCGACGCTCCCCGGCCATACGTTTACCCCGCGCAGTTTAGCGGGTCGCGGAAGGGGAATCTGCACCGATGTGCGCAGCCCGGCGGATTCGGCTTGCGACGAAGCGGAAAGATCGTGAATACTGGCACGATTGCTAATCAATCTTATTTGGCTGCCATGTTCCCATCCCTGACGCCCGACCCCCGACTGCTGGCCATCGAGGACGATCCGACACTGGGCGCACATCTGTTCCAGCACCTCAATGGCAGCGGTTTCGAGGTGACCTGGTGCCGAGACGGGGAAGAGGGGTTGGCGGCTGCGCGCAGCGGCGGCTATGACCTGATCCTGATGGACATCATGCTGCCCGGGCGCGATGGCCTCGAGATTCTTCGCCAACTCCGCCAGGAGCAGGCGCTGCCGGTGATCCTGATGTCAGCCCTGGGCGCCGAGCAGGACCGCATCGCCGGGTTCAGCCAGGGCGCCGACGATTATCTGCCGAAGCCTTTCAGCCTGGCCGAGCTGCGGGTACGCATCGATGCCATCCTGCGTCGGATCGCCCTGGAGCGGGGGGGCGCGCCGGGCCGCTGCGCCGAACCGCTGGCGCGGCCCTCGCTGCAATTCTCTGCCGATGTCTGCGATGTCAGCCTTGGCGAGCGGTTCGCCGGCCTGACGCCGACCGAATACCGCCTGCTGGAAACCTTCCTCGCTGCGGAAGGCGAGACCCTGACCAAGGCCTTCCTTTACCAGCATGTCCTGCACCGCGGTCATACCCAGCATGATCGCAGCCTGGACATGCACGTCAGTCACCTGCGGCGCAAGCTGCAACGCCTCGGTTACGCCGGTCACCAGTTGCATACCGTCTGGGGCAAGGGTTACGTCCTGACACCGGCGCCATGATGCCCAACCGTCATTCGCTGTTCTGGCGCCTGGCCCTGGTGCTGGTGGCGTTCTTCCTGCTATCGGTATGGCTGTCCTGGACCTGGGGACGCAGTGCCGAACTGAAGGGTTACTACCTGTCCGCCGAAGCCCGCTCCGCCTTGGCGGATTATGCGCGGCGAGCCGAACGTGCCTGGCTCGACGATGGCCGCGAGGGCATCGACCGTTGGCTGGCCGAGCCGCGCCAGCGGGCGCTGGACTGGGTGGTCGTGCTCGACGGACGGCTGCAATCGCTGGGCAGTCGTCCGCTCACCACGGAGGAAGCCGAGCGCCTGACTTTCCTGCGGGGCGTCGACTGGCCGATGAGCTCCCGCTCGTTGTCGCGGCCGTTCATCAGCCTGCGCTTCCCCGAACATCCGGAGCAAGGCCGGGTGGTCCTGCGTCTTCCCGCCGAGTTCGTCCCTCCCGGCTTGTCGCCGGCCAAGCGCCTGGTCACCCATGGCCTGGTGCCGGCCGGGCTGGCCCTGCTGCTGGGAGTGTTGCTGTATCGGCGCTGGATAGTGCCGCTGGGACGCCTGCGAGCGCAGGCCAATGCCCTGCGCGGCAACGACCTGACGGCGCGTACGCAGGCAGAGATCAGCCGGCGCAGCGACGAGCTGGGCGATCTGGGGCGGGCGTTCGACCATATGGCCGAGCGACTCGACGAGCACATGGTGTTGCAGCGCCAACTGCTCCGCGATCTCTCCCACGAGCTGCGCACGCCGCTGGCGCGCCTGCAGGTGGCGGCAGAGGGCACGCTGTCCGCGCAGCTCCTGCGCGAGCGCCTGGAGCAGGAGGTACAGGGCATGCAGCAACTGGTGGACAACACCCTGGAGCTGGCCTGGATGGACACCGAACGCCCGGTATTGGCGCTGGAGGACATTTCCATCCCGGCGTTATGGGACCTGCTGGTGGAGAACGCACGCTTCGAAAGCGGCTGGGCCGCCGAGCGGTTCCGCAGCGCTCTGCCCGAGGATTGTGTCGTGCGTGGCAACCTCAATGCACTTGCCCAGGCCCTGGAGAACCTGCTGCGCAACGCCATCCGGCATTCGCCGGAAGGCGGCGTGATCCGCCTGCATGGTCGGCGCGAAGGAAGTTGCTGGTGGCTTTGCCTGGAAGACCAGGGCGAGGGTGTGGCCGAGCACCAGTTGGAGACCATCTTCCGCCCGTTCACCCGGCTGTCTTCGGCACGTACCGGCAAGGGCTTCGGCCTGGGACTGAGCATTGCCCGTCGCGCCGTGGTGCTCCAGGGCGGCCGCCTATGGGCGGAAGCCGCCGATCCGGGGCTGCGCCTGTGCCTGGTGCTGCCTTCTGCCTAGCGAGGCGCAGGTGCCTTTACATTTGGCCTGGATGTAAATGATCTTTACTCTCTTTTGTGAATGATTATCATCTGTGCCGATCTCCTCGGCCGGCCTTGTTCCGGGTCTGCGCCCTGTCCTACCCGTGCCGAGACGTCACCCGCGCAACGCCGGCGACCCAGGCTTCAGAAAAAACGTCAACGTATCCCTCGTGGCTCGCCTGCTACCCGTTTTCCCTCGACAGGAGTAGTCACGCATGTACCCCCAATTCCGTCGCGGCCATCTCGCCGCTGCCGTCCTTTTCGCTTCATCGAGCCTGCTGGGCGGGCAGGCCCTGGCCGAGGACGAGCGCCTGGAAGAACTGGACGAACGTGCCGAATCGGTGGTCCAGCTGGGTGACGAGGTGGTGCTGGGCACCGCCGAACAGGAGCTCAAGCAGGCACCGGGGGTATCCATCATCACCGCCGAGGACATCAGGAAGCGCCCGCCGGTGAACGATCTCTCCGAGATCATCCGCACCATGCCCGGGGTCAACCTCACCGGCAACAGTTCCAGCGGCCAGCGCGGCAACAACCGGCAGATCGACATCCGCGGCATGGGGCCGGAGAACACCCTGATCCTGGTCGACGGCAAACCGGTCAGCTCGCGCAACTCGGTGCGCTACGGCTGGCGCGGCGAACGCGACACCCGCGGCGACAGCAACTGGGTGCCGCCGGAGGAGGTCGAGCGCATCGAGGTCCTCCGTGGGCCCGCGGCGGCACGCTACGGTTCCGGCGCGGCGGGCGGGGTAGTCAACATCATCACCAAGCGCCCGACCGATCGTTTGCGTGGTTCCATGACGGTGTTCACCAACATTCCGGAAAGCTCCAAGGATGGCGCCACGCGCCGCGCCAACTTCAGCCTTAGCGGGCCGCTGACCGAAGCCTTGAGCTTCCGCGCGTACGGCAGCGCGAACAAGACCGATTCGGACGATACCGACATCAACCTCGGACATACCGTCAACCCGAGCCGTACCGTGGCCGGACGCGAAGGGGTACGCAATCGCGATCTCAGCGGGATGCTGTCGTGGCAGGTGACCCCCGACCAGGTCGTCGATTTCGAAGCGGGCTTCAGCCGACAGGGCAATATCTATGCCGGCGATACCCAGAACAACAACGGCACCGCCAATACCCAGGGACTCGCCGACGACGGTGCGGAGACCAACCGCATGTATCGCGAGAACTACGCCATCACCCACAACGGGACCTGGTCGTTCGGTACTTCCAGGTTCGTCGCCCAGTACGACTCCACCCGCAACAACCGTCTGGAGGAGGGGCTGGCCGGTTCCGTCGAGGGGCAGATCGGCGCCGACCGTTCGTTCAGCACCAGCAAGCTGGAGAACTATCGCCTCAGCGGCGAACTCAACCTTCCGTTGCATGCGTTGTTCGAGCAGGTGCTGACGGTGGGCGCGGAGTGGAACAAGGAAACCCTCAACGACCCGTCCTCGCTCAAGCAGGGCTTCGTGGGAAGCGATAGCTTGCCGGGGACCCCCGCGGCCGGCTCGCGAAGCCCGAAAAGCAAGGCGGAGATCCGCGCGCTGTACGTGGAGGACAATATCGAACTGCGCCCCGGCACCATGCTCACCCCCGGGCTGCGCCTGGACGATCACAGCGACTTCGGCCTGAACTGGAGCCCGAGCCTGAACGCTTCCCAGACGCTCGGCGAATACTTCACGGTCAAGGCCGGTATCGCACGGGCCTTCAAGGCGCCCAACCTGTACCAGAGCAACCCGAACTACCTGCTCTATACCCGTGGCAACGGCTGCCCGATCCAGACCAGCAGCGGCGGCTGCTACCTGGTCGGCAACGAGAACCTGGACGCCGAGACCAGCGTAAACAAGGAACTGGGCATCGAGTTCCGGCGCGACGGCTGGGTCGCCGGGCTCACCTACTTCCGCAACGACTACAAGAACAAGATCGTCGCGCCGCTGGATGTCATGGGACAGACCGGGACCGGTAACAACATCCTGCAATGGAGCAACGCGAAGAAAGCAGTGGTCGAGGGCCTGGAAGGCAACCTGCTGGTCCCCCTGCACGAGGACCTGAGCTGGAGCACCAACCTGACCTATATGCTGCAATCCAAGGACAAGGACACTGGCAACCCGCTTTCGGTGATCCCTGAGTACACCCTGAACTCGACCCTGGACTGGCAGGCCAGCGAGCGTCTTTCCACCCAACTGACCAGCACCATCTACGGCCGCCAGGAGCCGCCGAAGCATGGCACCAGCCGCAACACGCCGGTGGTCTCGCGAAAAGAGGTGGGTACCTATGGCATCTGGGGCGTCAGCGCCGGCTACACCTTCAGCGAGAACCTGAGCGTACGGGGCGGGGTAAGCAACCTCTTCGACAAGCGCCTGTACCGCCAGGGCAACTCCTTCGACGCCGGCGCGGCAACCTACAACGAGCCGGGTCGCGCCTACTACGTTTCGATGACCACCTCGTTCTGATCGCCGTGGCCAACGCGCTTTCACCGGCAGGCGCAACGCCTGTCGGACCTTTCTTTGGCGTTGGTCAGGCATCGGCTGTCCAACGCCAGGTTTTCTCTTCGGACGCCTCTGGTCATCGCATCGCATGCCGTTTCGGGCGGTCTTTCGGCTGAATCGGCATGCATGACCGGATATTGCGGTGCTAGGGTCCGGCCCCAGTTTCCCGGTATCATGCTCAGCCTTTACCGTCAGTGCCGAACGAGTGCCTCCATGACCGTGCAGTACCCGACTATCGCCGACTGCGTTGGCAATACCCCTCTGGTGCGTCTGCAGCGCCTTCCCGGGGAAACCTCCAATACCCTGCTGGTGAAGCTCGAAGGCAACAACCCGGCGGGATCGGTGAAGGACCGCCCGGCCCTGTCGATGATCACTCGTGCCGAACTGCGCGGCGACATCCGCCCCGGCGATACGCTGATCGAGGCTACTTCCGGCAACACCGGCATCGCCCTGGCCATGGCGGCGGCGATCAAGGGTTACAAGATGATCCTGATCATGCCGGACAACTCCACGGCCGAACGCAAGGCGGCGATGACCGCCTATGGCGCCGAGCTCATTCTGGTCAGCAAGGAAGAGGGCATGGAGGGCGCGCGCGATCTGGCCGACAAGCTGCAGCGCGAAGGCCGCGGCAAGGTCCTCGACCAGTTCGCCAATGGCGACAACCCGGAAGCCCATTACCACAGCACCGGCCCGGAAATCTGGCAGCAGACCGGCGGCAGCATCACCCATTTCGTCAGCTCCATGGGCACCACCGGGACCATCATGGGCGTCTCGCGCTACCTCAAGGAGCAGAACTCGGCGGTGCAGATCGTCGGCCTGCAACCCATGGAGGGCTCGGCCATCCCGGGAATCCGACGCTGGCCGCAGGAATACCTGCCGAAGATCTATGACGCCAGTCGCGTCGACCGGGTCGTCGACATGCACCAGGACGAAGCCGAGGACATCATGCGCCGGCTGGCCCGCGAGGAAGGCATCTTCTGCGGCGTGTCCTCCGGTGGGGCGGTGGCGGCGATGCTGCGCCTGTCCCGCGAACTGGAGAATGCCGTGCTGGTGGCGATCATCTGCGACCGCGGCGACCGCTACCTGTCTTCCGGCGTCTATGACCCGCGCTGAGCATGTCCATGGCCAGAAATAAGGGCGGGCTGCGCTTCCAGCCCAGCGGTGGTGCGCGCGGTCCCGCGATACCGGTAGGCAAGAAGCAGCGCCTGACCATCGAGCGCCTGGCCCATGACGGCCGAGGTATCGCCCACGAGGCGGGGATGACCTGGTTCGTCAGCGGAGGGCTGCCTGGCGAGGAACTTGAGGCCCGGGTGCTGGGCGCACGAAGCAAGGTGGTCGACGCGCGCAGCGAGCGCCTGTTCAGCAGTAGCGACCTGCGTCGCCGCGAGCCCTGCACTGTAGCGGGTCGCTGCGGCGGCTGCACCCTGCAGCACCTGGAACACGGCGAGCAGTTGGCCCTGAAGCAGCGTACCTTGCAGGAGCAGTTGCAGCGTTTCGCCGGGATCGAGCCGGAAGAATGGGCCGCCCCTCTGGTCGGGCCCGAATTCGGCTATCGGCGCCGCGCTCGGATCGCCGTGCGCTGGGATGCCAGGGCGCGGCGTCTGGATGTCGGCTTCCGTGCCTCGGCCAGCCAGGAGATCGTCGCCTTCGATGAGTGCCTGGTCCTGGTGCCGCCTTTGCAAACGATTGCCCGTGCCCTGCCTGCTCTTCTGCAGGACTTCCGCAAGCCGGAAAGCATCGGCCACGTGGAGCTCTTCCATGGCACGGCCAGTGCATTGCTGTTGCGGCATACGACTGCCCTGGTCGACGAGGATCGCCAGCGCCTGGCCGCTTTCTGCTCCGCACACCAGGCCCAGCTCTGGCTGCAAGGTGCGGAACAGCCCTTGCCGGTGGAGCCGGCCGCCGAACTGGGCTACTCCTTGGGTGACTGGCAACTGACTCTGGCGTACCGACCCGGAGACTTCGTCCAGGTCAATGCGCCGGTGAACGAGTCGATGATCCGCCAGGCCCTTGACTGGCTGGCGCCGACCGCCGACGAGCGGGTCCTCGACCTGTTCTGCGGGCTGGGCAATTTCTCCCTGCCGCTGGCGCGCCGGGTGGCGCGGGTAGTCGGGGTGGAGGGCGTGGCGGCGATGGTCGAGCGGGCAGGCGCCAACGCGCTGGCCAATGGCCTTGGCAACGCGCACTTTTTCCAGGCCGACCTGTCCAAAGCGCTTGCCGAAGCGCCCTGGGCGGAGCAAGGTTTTACCGCTGTGCTGCTCGATCCGCCGCGCGACGGCGCGTTCGAGGCGGTACGCGAAATGAGTTCTCTGGGTGCCCGGAGGGTAGTCTATGTATCCTGCAATCCGGCGACCCTGGCGCGCGATGCTGGCGAAATGGCCAGGCAGGGCTATCGTCTGAAGCGCGCCGGAATCCTCGATATGTTTCCGCAGACCGCACATGTCGAGGCCATGGCTTTGTTCGAGGCAGGCTAGGATGCCTGCGTAATCCGACCAGCCCGTTCGAAGGCTGGCGCAGTCATCGGTGGGCTACGCGCACCGTGGTAAAGGGTAGGCAAGATGGTACAGGTGAGAGCGCACCAGCCGGTCAACACCGACGGCAGTATCAACCTCGAGGCCTGGCTGGACCACGTCCAGAACCTCGTCCCCGGGCTCGATCGTCAGGGCTTGCTGGAGGCTTGCGAGTTCGCTCGCGAATCCGAGCAGCGAGCGATCGCCGCACAGAACTCCTGGGCAGAAGGCACGTCCAGCTTCCAGACCGGACTGGAAATCGCCGAGATCCTCGCGGACCTCAAGCTGGATCAGGAGTCCCTGGTCGCCGCGGTCATCTATCGAGGCGTGCGGGAAGGCAAGATCACCCTGGAAGCGGTCAACAAGCATTTCGGGCCGGTGGTGGCCAAGCTGATCGAGGGTGTGCTGCGCATGGCCGCGATCAGCGCCAGCCTCAATCCGCGCCATTCCATGGTGCTGGGTACCCAGGCGCAGGTGGAGAACCTGCGCAAGATGTTGGTGGCGATGGTCGACGACGTTCGCGTCGCCCTGATCAAGCTGGCCGAGCGCACCTGCGCCATTCGCGCGGTGAAGAACGCCGACGAGGAAAAGCGCCACCGCGTCGCCCGGGAAGTCTTCGATATCTACGCGCCGCTGGCCCACCGCCTGGGCATCGGACATATCAAATGGGAGCTGGAGGACCTGTCCTTCCGCTACCTCGAGCCCGACCAGTACAAGCAGATCGCCAAGCTGCTGCACGAGCGCCGGCTGGATCGCGAGCAGTACATCGCCAACGTGATGAGCCAGTTGAAGGAAGCTCTCGCGGCCACCGGCGTACAGGCCGATCTCAGCGGGCGGGCGAAACACATCTATTCGATCTGGCGCAAGATGCAGCGCAAGGGCCTGGACTTCAGCCAGATCTACGACGTTCGCGCCGTGCGCGTGCTCGTTCCGGAGATGCGCGACTGCTACACCGCGCTGGGCATCGTGCATACCCTCTGGCGGCACATTCCCAAGGAATTCGACGACTACATCGCCAACCCCAAGGAAAACGGCTATCGCTCGCTGCATACCGCAGTGATCGGCCCCGAGGGGAAGGTGCTGGAAGTACAGATCCGTACCCACTCCATGCACGAAGAGGCGGAGCTCGGGGTCTGCGCGCACTGGCGCTACAAGGGGACCGACGTCAAGGCCAGCTCCAACCATTACGAGGAAAAGATCTCCTGGCTGCGCCAGGTGCTCGAATGGCACGAGGAACTGGGCGACATCGGTGGCCTGGCGGAGCAACTGCGGGTCGATATCGAGCCGGACAGGGTCTACGTCTTCACTCCCGACGGCCACGCCATCGACCTGCCCAAGGGCGCGACCCCGCTGGATTTCGCCTATCGGGTCCACACTGAGGTCGGGCACAACTGCCGCGGGGCGAAGATCAATGGACGCATCGTGCCGCTGAACTACAGCCTGCAGACCGGCGAGCAGGTCGAGATCATCACCGGCAAGCACAGCGGTCCGAGCCGTGACTGGCTGAACAGCAACCTGGGCTACGTCACCACCTCCCGGGCGCGGGCGAAGATCGTCCACTGGTTCAAGCTGCAGGCGCGGGACCAGAACGTCGCTGCCGGCAAGGCCCTGATCGAACGCGAGCTGTCGCGCCTGGCGCTGCCGCCGGTGGATTTCGACCGGCTGGCGGAGAAGGCCAACGTGCGTACCGCCGAGGATATGTTCGCCGCTCTCGGCGCCGGCGACCTGCGCTTGGCGCACCTGGTCAACTATGCCCAGCAACTGGTCGAGCCGGACCGCGACAGCGAGCAACTCGAACTGATCCCGCGCAAGCCGAGCAAGATCGGCCACGGCAAGCGCGGCGACGTGCAGATCCAGGGCGTCGGCAACCTCCTGACGCAGATGGCCGGCTGCTGCCAGCCGCTGCCGGGAGATCCCATCGTCGGCTACATCACGCTGGGCCGTGGGGTCACCATCCACCGCCAGGATTGCGCCACCGCGCTGCAACTGGCGGGACGCGAACCGGAGCGGATGATCCAGGTCAGCTGGGGGCCGGAGCCGGTTCGCACCTATCCGGTGGATATCGCGATCCGTGCCTATGATCGTTCCGGCCTGTTGCGCGACGTGTCCCAGGTGCTGCTCAATGAGCGGATCAACGTTCTGGCGGTGAATACCCGTTCGAACAAGGAAGACAACACCGCGACCATGCAACTGACCATCGAGATTCCCGGTCTGGACGCTCTTGGACGCCTTCTGGCGCGCGTTTCGCAACTGCCCAACATCATCGAGGCGCGGCGCAACCGTACGCCTTGAGGCGAGGCGGAAACAGGCCACGGGCGCTCGCAGGCTGCCCGTGGCCTTTTCGTTTCCGGAAAGGGCAGAATGCCCGGACCGTTCACTGAAGACCCGAGATACCCATGTACCGACTCGACGACCTGCTCCACCTCATGGCGCGCCTGCGCGATCCCGAATTCGGCTGCCCCTGGGATCTCAAGCAGAGCTACGCGACCATCGTCCCGCACACCCTGGAAGAAGCCTACGAAGTAGCGGACGCCATAGAGCAGGGGGATTTCCCGCAATTGCGCGAGGAACTGGGCGACCTGCTGTTCCAGGTGGTTTATTACAGCCAGTTGGCTCGCGAAGAGGATCGCTTCGCTTTCGACGAGGTGGTGGACGGCATCACCCGCAAGCTGATCCGTCGACATCCCCACGTATTCCTCGATGGCGATCTCTATGGCAAGCCCGATGCGGCGAAGCTCGCCGAAGCGGCGGTCAAGCAGCGCTGGGAAGAACTGAAGGCCGAGGAGCGTGCCGCCAAGGCCAAGGAGCCGCAGCAGTTGTCGCTGCTGGATGACGTTCCTGTCGCCCTGCCGGCGTTGTCACGGGCGGCGAAGCTGCAGAAGCGCGCGGCGCAGGTCGGTTTCGACTGGCCGGAAGCGCTGCCGGTGGTGGACAAGGTTCGCGAGGAGCTGGACGAAGTCCTCGAGGCGATGGCAGAGGGTGACGAGGGTGCCGTGGGCGAGGAGGTTGGCGACCTGCTGTTCGTCGTGGTCAACCTGGCCCGGCATCTCAAGGTCGATCCGGAGGCTGCTCTGCGCCAGGCCAATGGCAAGTTCGAGCGGCGCTTCCGATTCATCGAGCGGAACCTGCGCGAAGCCGGCCGGAAAGCCGAAGAATGTTCGCTGGAGGAACTGGACAGCCTCTGGGGCGAGGCCAAGAAAGCGGAGAGGAGCGCGCCTGGCTGTTGATGGGGAAAATTACCGTGGCAGCCGGGCTGCCACGGCATCTGAATCAGCCGAAGATCCAACGATAGAGGATGACCAGCAGGATCACCGCCAGCACCGGGCGGAGGATTCGGTAGGCCTTCGGGTAGGCGCGTTTGAAGCGCTTCACCTGGGCGCCGATGGCATTGCCGCCGCGAATGGCGACCGAGTAGGCCTGGTTGATGCTGCCGACGCGTTCGCCTTCGACGTTCTGCGGTGCGGTCGCACGCCCGAGAATGCCGCTGATCCAGCGATTGAGCCGGGTCAGCAGGCGGGAGCGGAGCGGCCGCTCGATATCGCAGAAGAGAATCACCCGGGTCTGCTCGGTCTCGTTCTTCACCCAGTGGACGAAGGTTTCGTCGAACATCACGTCTTCGCCATCACGCCACGCGTAGGGCTGGCCGTCGACGTAGATGCGGCAGTTGTCCGAATTCGGCGTGGACAGGCCGAGGTGATAGCGCAGCGAGCCGCCGAAGGGGTCGCGGTGCGGATTCAGGTGGCTGCCGCCGGGAAGCAGGGTGAACATCGCGCCCTTGACGTTGGGGATGCGGCTCACCAGCTCTACGGTCTTCGGGCAGAGCTGCTGGGCGGAGGGCAGCGGGCCGTCGTACCAGGTCAGGTAGAAGCGCTTCCAGCCTTTCTTGAAGAACGAGCCGAAGCCGGCTTCGTTGTTGTTCAGGGCAGCCCGGATATAACCCTCGTCGAACAGGTTGAGGGCTTCTTCGCGGATGGTTTGCCAATTGTTCTTCAGTTCGTCCAGCTCCGGAAAACGGCTGCGATCCAGATAGGGCTTCGAGGGGACGCTGGAGAACAGGTACATCAGCGAGTTGTAGGGGGCGAACCAGGCGGAGTGGTTGACCAGTTGACGCAGGAAGGGCAAGCGCGCGCGCCCACGGAAATGGACGAACAGGACGCTGGCGACGAACAGGCCCACCAGAGTGACTTTTACCAGGAGAGAAACGCTCATGCCTTGCTTTCCATGCCTTCGATATCAGGGGCCGGGAGGAGTGCCTGCGGGTGCTCGGGACGGTAGGGAGGGGTCTCCAGGGCATGCGTGGCAGTTTGCGAGCCGCCGAGACTTGCGTTGAGGCGGCTGAGGCTGGAGGATTATACCCCCTGCGAGGGCCGGCTGAACCCCAGTCGGCTGGAAGATTATGCCGCACCCCACCGGGCGTGCCACGCGAGCGAGTCGTTGACGAATGAGCATGTCATTGCGTGACCAGTTGCTGAAAGCCGGGCTGGTCAATGAGAAACAGGCCAAGCAGGCCACCAAGCAGAAACAGAAACAGCAGCGCCTGGAGCACAAGAACCAGGTCGACAAGGACGACTCCCAGCGCCAGGCGGCGGAGCAGGCCAAGGCGGAAAAGCTGGCGCGCGACCAGGAATTGAACCGCCAGCAGCAGGAAAAAGCCGAGAAGAAGGCCAAGGCCGCGCAGATCAAGCAACTTATCGAAGGGACGCGCCTGCCCAAGCTGGAAAGCGACGACTACTACAATTTCGTCGACGCCAAGAAGGTCAAGCGGATCGCGGTCAACGACCTGATCCGCGACAAGCTGAGCCGAGGCAGCCTGGCTATCGTCAGCTATGACGGACGCTACGAGATCGTGCCCCGGGATGCGGCGGTGAAGATCCAGGAGCGCGATCCGCGGCGGGTGGTGCTGCTCAACATACAGAGCCAGGAGCCGGACGAAGACGATCCCTACAAGGACTATGTGGTGCCCGACGATCTCATGTGGTGAGGTCCGCATCCGGAGTGTCGCTTGACCGGTACGGATGCCGGTCAACTACCAATTCTGGAATGCGAAGCAGTTCTAAAATAACTACCGATGATTTCGTTTCGATAGCATAATGCTTTTCCTCAGAAATCTCCTACGGCTGCCTTTGCGTGCATCTGTGGGCTAGCCGCCTATCGAAAAGGACGTTGGTATGCCTTCCTCACAGCTTCCGGGGGCTTCGCCCTCGGAGATCGATATCGTTCAGCTGTTCCAGCAATTGTGGGCGTCGAAGTGGCTGATAGCGCTGATCGCGGCCTTGGCGACCGCCGCTGCGCTCGCCTACGCGCTGTTGGCCGTTCCGACCTACCAGGTGGATGTCCTGTTGCGGCCGATCCAGACCAAGGCCCTGGAGGCTGTCAATGTCAAGGGGCTGTATGCCCTGACTCCGCGGGAAGCGCTGGATCGCGTCGGCAACGAGCTGGCAGCCTACTCCGGCAGGCTGGAGTATTTCGAAGCCCATCCAGAGCTATTCCAGCAATTGAACGCCGAGGGCCTGTCCCCCGAGCAGGCTTTCTGGAAGTTCAACCAGGATGCCTTCAGCATGCAGCAGACGGACTTGAAGAAGGACCCCCAGGCGGCGCCTTTCTTCCGCTTGTCCATGCAGTATCCCCAGGGCATGGATGGTGCCGCCATTCTCAACGGCATGCTCGCGTCGACCATCGAGAACGAGCGTCAGCGAATCCTGGACGACCTCCAGGCGCGTATCGACGGTCGCCTGCAATTCCTCGAGCAGGATATCGAAGGCAAGCGTGCCAGTTACCAGGCTACCAAGGAGGGCAAGATCGCCCGGTTGCTGGAAGCGGACAGCATCCGGCGGGCCGGCCTGGAGGATGAGCTCAAGGCGTTGCGCGGGCGGCTGAAGATGGTGCGCGATTCGCGTATCCAGCAGCTCAACGAGGCTATCCAGATCGCCACCCGGCTGGGGATCGTCAAGCCGACGACCCCGGGCGCACTGGGAGAGGTCGGGCAGGATGGCTCGCGCAGCGTTTTCCGCACCGAGGTGAATAACCAGCAGATACCCCTGTATTTCATGGGTGTCGATGCCTTGACCGCCGAGCGCGATACCTTGCTCAAACGCAAGGGCGATGACTTCACCGAGCCCCGCGTGGCGAAGATCCAGCAGGAGCTGAAGCAGTTGGAAAACAACCGTGAAGTGCAATACCTGCAGGCTCGAAAGGGCGAGGAGCGTTTCTTCGAAAACATCGACAAGCTGCGTGGAGAGCAGGCGCGTCTACAGACCTTGAGGGCAAGTGACCTTAAGATCGAACTGGTACGGGTCGACCAGAAAGCTGCAACGCCTCTGAGGCCGATCAAGCCACGCAAGGCTCTAGTGGTGGCCTTGGGCCTCCTGGGTGGGCTGGCGCTCGGCGTGCTGGTGGCTCTGGTTCGGGCGATGTTGCGTGCCCCACGGCAACGGGTACAGGAAGATAGCCTGCCGCCGGGAGTCGTCAGCCTCGACCGGAGCCTTTCCGGGACCTGAGACCAAAGGTGCGCCCCCGAAGTACGCGGGGGCGCATGGTTCAGGCCGATTTACCTATCTGCCGCAGTTCTTCTTCTTTCTCCAGTTTGATCCGATAGGCGTGGGCGTCATCCTCGTTATGGAAGACGCCAACCAGCAGTCCCTGCTGATGCACGTCCCAGCAGCGGCGGCCAAGCGCACGCAGCTCGCGGGATTTGTGGTCATCGTCACGCTCGGTCACTGTCACACTCATCTTTTCTGCTCCAGGGTTGATCTGCATCAAGGCAAATCCAGCCTATTTCAATAGCAGGCTAATCAAATAGTCCTGGAATTGAGAAAAACCTTTTCAGTTTCCAAGGTGTGAAGGTGGCATGCCGGATGCTCTGGAACAGGCCTCTTCCCTCAGGCGTATGCGGCCGAACAAGGCCGCTTCCGTGAGGGCGGTAATCGCCAACAGGCGATCCAGGCGCAGCAGCAGAGTCGCTCCTTCGACGGCCACCTCAAGGTATTCCTCCTTGCCGCCGCCTGGCCGAACGGCCCGGGTATGCGTCGTGCGCGCCTCGGCTTCGAAGCGAACACCATCCTCGAGTTCGAGGAGCAACCGGTAGCGGTAGAGGCAGGCGATCTCCAGGTAGTCGTGGAGATCGCAGGCGATCGGGTGGTAGCTGTCCATTGGCCTCAACAGCCTTCCAGGGGAAGGATGTAATGGCCATGGAGCCGAATGGCTTCGGCAACCTCTGCTGTCGCAATCTCGCTATGGCAGTAGCTGCAATGCCCCTGGCTGATATCGGCCTCGTCTATGCCTCTTCCGGCGAGCCAGCGTCGAGCGAACTCGCCGGCGCGAGCCCCCAGCTCCTCCGTGACCAGGACATCGAAGTGCAGGTAGCGGCCGTCGCGGGTTCGCACATGGGTGTCGAAGATCTTCACCTCCATGGCCGTTCTCCTTATTTCAGATCGCTGAGCGCCGCACCGAAGTTAAGGTGCAGTACCTGTCCGTCGACAACCAGGGCAGGAACCGACTTGACCCCGACCTTTTCCGCCTCGGCGATGCGTGCCGATTGTTCGGCGAGATGGACCACTTCGATGTCCACCTGCTTGCGATCGAGCAATGGCAGCAAGGAACGTTCGGCTTCGACACAGATTGCGCAGCCGGCGTGGTAGTAGATGGCTTTGGTCATGCTGATTCTCCTGTAGGAATTTAGTATCGATACGATACTTTTTCAGCCTAAACAAGAGGTAGTCTCTTTGTCAAACATGTTTTTAGTCGATACTATATTGGCAAGGAGGTATCCCATGTCCGCCATCGCCCTTTACGATTACCTGGAAAGGCTGACCAGCCTGATGCGTGCCTGGTCCCGCGAGCAGCCGCTGGTGGCTGAGCTGCAGCCGGTGCAGTTGAGCGCCTTGCATTACCTGGCGCGTTGTAATCGCTATTCGGATACTCCGCTGGGCGTGACCGAATACCTCGGCTTGACCAAGGGCACAGTGTCGCAATCGCTCAAGGTGCTGGAAGGGCGGGGGCTGATCAGCAAGCTGCCGGATGCGCGGGATCGGCGCAGCGTTCATCTGCGGCTGACCGATGCGGGGCGCGCGCTGATCGAGGCGGTGATTCCGCCGCAGTTCCTCGAGCAGGCCGTCACGGCACTGGGCGAGAAGGGCGAACACTTGCAAGGCTTGTTGCGTGATCTTCTGGTCGTCATCCAGCGTCAGGAGGATGTGCCTGGTTTCGGCCTTTGTCGGTCCTGCCGGTTCCATCAACGGCGTGCGGGTTCGCCCTTCTGCGGTCTAACCGGGGAGCCGTTGAGCGCTGTCGATGCCGAGCTGATCTGCCGCGAGCACCAGGCCTGCGGCTGACCCGCGGGCAATAAAAAACCGGGCAATGGCCCGGCTTTTCGTGGGAGAGGGGGTCAGCTCTTTTCGCCAGTGACGGTCTTGCCGTCGATGGTGCCTTCCTTGAGCATGATCTGGTATTCCTTGCCGTCGGTTTCCATCTGGTACAGGCGGACCAGCAGGTAGTCCCAGTCCTTGGCGAACCAGAGGATGGTCTTGCGGTTGCTCTTGCCCGGATCACGCACGCGCTCGACCTTGATCGCGTTGATCAGGCCGGCCTGGGTGCGTACCTTTTCCTCGCCGAGAACCCGGAAGTCGTAGGTATCGACATCCTCGCCCTCGATGATCTGGTAGCTCATGCTCTTCTTGCCGTCGGCAACGTCATGCTGCAGGACCAGTTGATAGGTGGACTTGTCCAGTTGACCGCGATTCAGGGGTTGCCGCACCGCATCGCCGCGGTCGCTGCCGAGCACCTGCTTCTGCGACCAGTCGAAGTCCAGTTCGATCTGCTTGCCTTTGCCCAGACCTTGGCGGGCGAAGCGGTAGGTCTGTGGCAGGAAGGTGTCGTTCTCGACCTTGAAGGTGCTGACTTCGTTGAGACTGGCCAGCAGCATGGAGGCCTCGAAGTCCAGTTGCCAGCGGCCGTCGCCGAGAGCCTTCAGGCTGCGGGAGGCATTGCCGCTGATGGGCATCTGTTTCCAGTCGGCGGTATAGCTGGCGGTAAACGGCTTCAGCTCGAAGGCATAGGCCGGCAGGGTCAGCAGCGTCAGCAGGAACAGCATGGCTTTACGCATTGCGAATCTCCTTGGTGCGAATCTGATGGCCGGTGGCAGGCAGGGCCTGGCCATCCAGCAGGGCGCCCTGTTCGCCCAGGCGCAAGCGGCCCTCGGCGAACCAGCGCATGGCCAGCGGGTAGATCCGGTGTTCTTCCTCGTGAACCCGTCTGGCCAGGCGTTCCGGCGTATCTTGCGACTCTACCGGGATTACTGCCTGTACGACCAGTGGCCCCCCATCGAGTTCCTCCGTCACGAAGTGCACGCTGCAACCGTGCTCGCGGTCGCCGGCTTCGAGGGCGCGTTGATGGGTATGCAGCCCTTTGTGGCGCGGCAGCAACGAGGGATGGATATTCAGCAGTCGCCCCTGGTAATGGCGAACGAAATCGGCGCTGAGGATGCGCATGAACCCGGCAAGGATCACCAGGTGCGGTTCATGGGCATCGATCCGTTGTGCCAGGGCCTGGTCGAAGCTTTCGCGATCGGCATAGGCCTTGTGATCGAGCACCTCGGTCTGGATGCCGGCCTGGCGCGCGCGTTCCAGGCCATAGGCGTCCGCGCGGTTGGAGATCACCGCGCGGATCCGGGCCGGCGTGGCGCCCTCCCGGAGGCTGTCGATCAGCGCCTGCAGGTTGCTGCCGGAGCCGGAAATCAGCACCACGACATTGCAGAGTTTCGGCATCAGTGGTTTTTCAGATTGTTCAGGACCACGCGCTCGGCGTCCGCGCCGCAGGTTTCGATGCGACCGATCTGCCAGGGTTGCTCGCCGGCGGCACGCAGGACTTCCAGGGCTTTCTCGGCGTCGCTCTGGGCCACGCAGATGACCATGCCGACGCCGCAGTTGAGTACGCGATGCATCTCGGTCTCGTCGACGTTGCCCTGTTCCTGCAGCCAGTCGAATACCGCCGGACGGTTCCAGCTGGCGACATCGATCACGGCCTGGGCGTTGTCCGGCAGGACGCGCGGGATGTTGTCCAGCAGGCCGCCGCCGGTAATGTGAGCCATGGCCTTGACCGCGCCGGTCTGCTTGATCAGTTGCAGCAGCGGCTTGACGTAGATGCGGGTCGGCGCCATCAGCAGGTCGGCCAGCGGCTTGCCGTCGAGTTGGACCTGCTCGATGTCGGCGCCGGAAACCTCGATGATCTTGCGGATCAGGGAGTAGCCGTTGGAGTGCGGGCCGGAGGAGGGCAGGGCGATAAGCGCGTCGCCGGCCTGGACCCTGGAGCCGTCGATGATCTCGGCCTTTTCCACGACGCCGACGCAGAAGCCGGCCAGGTCATAGTCTTCGCCTTCGTACATGCCGGGCATTTCGGCGGTCTCGCCGCCGACCAGGGAACAGCCCGCCAGTTCGCAACCGGCACCGATGCCGGTGACTACGGTGGCGGCGACGTCGACGTTGAGCTTGCCGGTGGCGTAGTAGTCGAGAAAGAACAGCGGCTCGGCGCCGCAGACCACCAGGTCGTTGACGCACATCGCCACCAGGTCCTGGCCGATGCTGTCGTGCTTGTTCAGGTTGAGCGCCAGGCGCAGCTTGGTGCCCACCCCGTCGGTGCCGGATACCAGCACCGGCTGCTTGTAGCCGGCCGGGATTTCGCAGAGGGCGCCGAAGCCGCCGAGGCCGCCCATCACTTCCGGGCGTGCGGTGCGCTTGGCCACGCCTTTGATGCGTTCCACCAGGGCTTCGCCGGCGTCGATGTCCACACCAGCGTCCTTGTAGCTCAACGAGGGTTGCTTGCTGCTCATAAATCCAGGCCTATAGGGGTAATTCGGAGATCGGCCGGCCGCCCAGGCGTGCAACGCTGTTTGCCGGTTTTGAAGGCGCGCGATTTTATCAGGCTTGCCACGCAGCGGCCATCTCGGTTGCCGCTGGACGGACTGCTGTTTAAGGTATAGGTCCACTTGCGCGGCCTTCACAGCTCGTCGCCGCCGTTCCCATCCGTTCGTCGAGAGCCCTCCATGCGCATAGCCCGACTCTTCGTTCTCTGTTTTTCCCTGCTAGGCTTGCCCGTCTTCGCGGCAACGGTCCCCAATCTCTACCAGGTCCACGAGCCGGTTTCGTCGCAGCAGCCCGGGGAGCGCGATGCCGGACTGGTGCGAGCCCTGCAGACCCTGCTGGTGCGCCTGACCGGCAATCCGCAGGCGCCGCAGAATCCGGCATTGGCGGGGTACCTGAAGGATCCGCAGCAACTGATCAGCCAGTACGCCTTCGAAAATGGTCCGCCGCTGGCGCTGGTGGTCGATTTCGATCCGACCGCCACCGGTAATGCGCTGCGGGCCGCCGGCCTGCCGAGCTGGGGCGCCAACCGGCCGGCGGTGCTGGCCTGGTGGCTGAACGAAAGCGCCGATGGCAGCTCCCTGGTCGGTGACAACCAGGCCTCGGCCGAACCGCTCAAGCGTGCGGCGCAGAACCGCGGCTTGCCGTTGCGCCTGCCTCTGGCGGATCTCGACGAACAGATCGTCGGTACCCCGGAAAACCTCACCGCCGCCCAACCCGATGCCCTGCGCGCAGCCTCCGAGCGTTATGCCGCCGATGCCTTGCTGGCAGTGGACGCCAAGGAGGCGGACGGCAAATGGCAGGCGCAATGGCGGCTGTGGATGGGCGATTCGCGAGAGCAAGGCCAGGCTGAAGGCGCTACGCCCGACGCGTTGGCAGACAGCGTGATGCTGGCCGTCGGCAACCGCCTGTCCACTCGTTTCGTTGCCACGCCGGAAGCGGCGACCGGCCTGACCCTCCAGGTCCAGGGCGCGACACTGGCACGCTATGCCGAGTTGCAACGCCTGCTCGATCCGTTCGGCGCGCGTCTGGTAGGCGTGCGGGGCGATCGTCTCGACTATTCCGTGAAGGCCAGTCCCGAGCAATTGCGTGCCCAGCTGGGCCTGGCGCAGTTGCAGGAAATCCCGGCCGACAGCGTACCGCTGGATGCCTCCGGCCAGCCCGCAGCGCCCAGCGCGGCGGTGCCGTCGTCGACCCAACTGAATTTCCGCTGGCAGTGAGTCGGCGCGCCGATCCGCTTCTATGCAACGGAGCGGGCCGGCGCGCGACCGGCCGATGCTCTGGGCAAGGAGCCTCGGCTATCGGCAAACCTTTGATTTTACTTGCCTAGTTGCTCATTGTGCGGCCTTGCCGAGGCGTATAAACTTTGCAGCCTTTACGGTGACTCCTGCGGCGTTTTCGGATTGTCCGCCCAGCCTGGCATGAAACCTATTCAGCTTCCCCTCAGTGTGCGTCTGCGCGACGACGCCACCTTCGCCAACTACTATCCCGGTGCCAATGCCGCGGCACTGGGATATGTCGAGCGTTTGTGCGAAGCCGAGGCTGGCTGGGCGGAAAGCCTCATCTACCTCTGGGGACACGACGGCGTCGGCCGCAGCCACCTGTTGCAGGCGGCCTGCTTGCGTTTCGAGCAGTTCGAAGAGCGAACCATCTACCTGCCGATGGCCGATCTGGTGCAGTACGGCCCGGAAATCTTCGACGATCTCGAGCAGTGCGAGCTGGTCTGCATCGACGACCTGGATGTGCTGGTTGGCAAGCGAGAATGGGAAGAGGGGCTGTTCCACCTGTTCAATCGACTGCGCGATACCGGTCGGCGCCTGCTGCTGGCGGCATCGAAGTCGCCCCGGGAGCTGCAGGTCAAGCTGCCGGACCTGAAGTCCCGCCTCACCATGGCGCTGATCTTCCAGTTGCACGGTCTTTCCGACGAGGACAAGCTTCGTGCCCTGCAACTGCGGGCATCCCGTCGTGGCCTGCATCTGACCGATGAAGTCGGTCGTTTCATCCTCAACCGCGGTTCGCGCAGCATGAACTCTCTGTTCGATCTGCTGGAGCAACTGGATCGCGCTTCGCTCCAGGCTCAGCGCAAGCTGACCATTCCTTTCCTCAAGGAAACCCTCGGCTGGTAAGCGTCGACAGTCCGTCGGCGAACTCCCGCATGGCCGTGCCGCAGTCCTTGGGTTTCGCTTGCGGCAGGAAGTGACCGCCTTCTATCCGTCTCTCCATCCATGCGCCGGCAATACTGGAGCGCTGTCCGCAGGCTTCCCGGCGGTCGGCAGGGCAGGAGGGGGCTCCTGCCTTACCATCAGCGTTCCCCGGCGACCCGTCGGTCGTACTGGAATCGCCAGCGCGTATAGAGCAGCGCGGCGCAGAACA
Source organism: Pseudomonas sp. HMSC065H01 (assembly GCF_001815235.1). Lineage (NCBI taxonomy): Bacteria > Pseudomonadati > Pseudomonadota > Gammaproteobacteria > Pseudomonadales > Pseudomonadaceae > Pseudomonas > Pseudomonas sp. HMSC065H01. Next base: position 426,506 of record NZ_KV819906.1, read on the forward strand.
AGGTCACGCTGAGTAGCACTTCGGCCCAGCCGAACAGGCGCTGCGTGGGATCGAAGGCGGCGAGTACGCCGAGGATGAAATACAGGTTGACCACGTAGCAGGCCCAGGCATGCCCGCGTGCGCTGCCCATGAGCAGTCCGGGGGCCACCACCAGCAGCGGCAGCAGCTTGAAGGCGAGGACCAGCCAGGGCACCCAGCTCGCCGCACCATGGGCGTCCGCGTAGATCAGGTCGCGAATGAGGATGAGCAGGACCAGGCCGACGAAGCTTCCCAGGCTGATGGCGCGGCTGAGCGCCAGGCGCGGCTGCAGCCACACTACTTCGGGCAGCGGTTTGTTCTTGCGGGCCATTTCAACTCCCCAGCTTGCCGGCGGTTTCCGCCAGGCGTTTGCCCAGCGCGCGACACAGGGTCAGTTCGTGCTCATCGAGGCTGCGCTTGCCATCGGCGCCGGCGAAGTGGCTGGCGCCGTAAGGCGTGCCGCCGCCGCGGGTTTCCAGCAGGGCGGGTTCGCTGTAGGGAATGCCCAGGACCAGCATGCCGTGGTGCAGCAACGGCAACAGCATCGATAACTGAGTGGTCTCCTGGCCGCCGTGCAGGCTGGCGGTGGAGGTGAAGACCGCTGCCGGCTTGCCGACCAGGCCGCCGGTCAGCCACAGGCTACTGGTACCGTCGAGGAAGTATTTCAGCGGGGAAGCCATGTTACCGAAGCGGGTCGGGCTGCCGAGGGCCAGGCCCGCGCAGTTCTTCAGGTCCTCCAGGGTTGCGTACAGCGCCCCCTCCGCGGGGATGTCCGGGGCGACCGCTTCGCATTCGGTGGATACCGCGGGAACCGTGCGTACGCGCGCCTCGAAGCCGCCCTGTTCGACGCCACGGGCGATCTGCCGGGCCATTTCCGCGGTAGCGCCATGGCGACTGTAGTACAGCACCAGGATGTAGGGACTGCTCAAGCGAGGATCTCCAGGACTCTTTCCGGAGGCCGGCCAACCACCGCCTTGTCACCCGCGACCAGCACCGGGCGCTCGATCAGCTTCGGATGCCTGGCCATTGCCTCGATGATGGCCTCTTCGCCAAGACTGGGCTCATCCAGGCCGAGGGCCTTGTATTCGTCCTCCCCGGTCCGCAGCAACTGGCGGGCGGGAATGCCGAGCTTGGCCAGGATCGCTTTCAGCTCGGCGGCGCTCGGCGGGGTTTCCAGATAGCGCACCACCTGCGGTTGCAGGCCGCGGGCTTCGAGCAGTTCGAGCGCTGCGCGGGATTTCGAGCAGCGCGGATTGTGCAACAGGATCAGTTCGCTCATGTCAGGGGTCGCATGGCCGGTGAAGTGACGGCTATTCTAACCGCCTCGTCGACCAGGACTGAACCCGTCGGCGCGAAGTACCGCCCCGAGAGGCGAAGAACCGGCGCGACTTCAAGGAGAGGGCATGCGCGAACATTTCAACGATGGGGTCGAGTTCGCTCGCTTCCTCGCTCATCGCTTCGTCACCGACAAGGCTCCCAACAGCGCGGCGGCGCTGACCTACACCACGTTGTTCGCGGTAGTGCCGATGATGACGGTGATGTTTTCCATGCTTTCGCTGATTCCGGCATTCCATGGCATGGGCGAGTCGATCCAGACTTTCATCTTTCGCAATTTCGTGCCTTCCGCTGGAGAAGCGGTGGAAACCTACCTGAAGAGTTTCACCACCCAGGCCCGGCACCTGACCTGGGTCGGGGTGGTCTTTCTGGCAGTCACCGCCTTCACCATGCTGGTGACCATCGAGAAAGCCTTCAACGAGATCTGGCGGGTTCGCCAGCCACGCCGCGGTGTCGGGCGGTTCCTCCTCTACTGGGCGATCCTCAGCCTGGGCCCATTGTTGCTGGGGGCCGGCTTCGCCGTGACCACCTACATCACTTCGCTGTCGCTGCTCCATGGCCCGGACGCGTTGCCGGGCGCGGAGACGCTGCTGGGGCTGATGCCGCTGGCGTTCAGCGTGGCGGCCTTCACCCTGCTCTATTCGGCGGTCCCGAACGCCCGGGTCCCGGTGCGCCATGCCCTGATGGGCGGCGTGTTCACCGCGGTACTGTTCGAAGCCGCGAAAACCCTGTTCGGGCTGTACGTAAGCCTGTTTCCCGGCTACCAGTTGATCTACGGTGCCTTCGCCACCGTGCCTATCTTCCTGCTGTGGATCTATCTTTCCTGGATGATCGTTCTGTTCGGCGCGGTGCTGGTCTGCAATCTCTCTTCTTCCCGTCTCTGGCGGCGGCGCTCGCTGCCCAAGCTGATCGTCCTGCTCGGCGTGCTGAGGGTGTTCCACCAGCGCCAGCAGCTTGGACAGTCGCTGCGCCTGACCCACTTGCATCGTGCGGGTTGGCTGTTGCCCGAGGATGAGTGGGAGGAACTGCTGGACTTTCTCGAGAAGGAGCAGTTCGTCTGTCGCGCCGGCGGAGGCGAGTGGGTGCTGTGCCGGGATCTTGGCGCCTACAGTCTGCATCGCTTGCTGAATCGCTGCCCCTGGCCCATGCCTAGCCGAGAGCGCATGCCTGCGAATCTGGACGAGGCGTGGTATCCGCCGTTCCAGCAGGCCATGGAGCGCTTGCAGGTGGAGCAGGAGGCGCTGTTCGGAGAAAGCCTGGCCCACTGGCTGGCGGACGGAACCTCGGGAGCGAAGGTGACGTAAAGTGTCAGTTTGCGGCGAACGATGTGCATGAGGCGCTGCATGCTGCCGGAGGAACCCCAGCAAGCGCAGGGAAAGCGCTGTTGGCACGCTTCTGGCAAACCCTCGTGTGACAGTCGTTTCACTCCGTAGTTCCGCCGAGGTTCCCGTTCATGCTCCCAATGTCGAACAAGGTCGTCCATTTGCATCACAAGGATGAGCAGGCAGCGCTTGAGCGTTTGAACCGGATTACCGGGCTGCAGTTCAGCAGTTGGCCGGAGTCGCTGGTGCCGGCGCGCAGCGTCAGCGAACCGTCGCCTGAGAAAGCGCGGGACGAACCCCTGCTCGATCAGGTGCGCCAGGGCTGAGCGATCCGGCTCAAGCTTCGGACACCTGCTGTGACCTGTTTTCCTGCTCCACCGCTTGTACGAAGAACTCCTCCACGACCAGTCGGGAAAAGGCCGTCGCCGACTTCAGGCGTACCTGCATGTTCTCCACTTTCTGCCGTACGGGCAGGCGGGCAATGCCGGAAAGCAGGATGCGTTGCTGGCGGTCGATTCGTCCGTGATCCACCGCCACTTCGCGCTGGCGCCCGCCATCCAGATAGCTGACCACCAGTGACACCAGCAGGTCGCAGGCATCCGGAAGATGTAGCCAGGCGGCAATGTTGTAGTCCGCGACCAGGCCCTCGTGGGCTGTCAGGGTCGGGCGTGCGGCATCCACCAGGTGTGCGGGGACGCTTCCGATCAGATGGTCTTTCATAAGCAGCAGTGTGTCCGTTTAAAAGGGCTTCGGACTCGTCGCTCTCGACTTCTCCCCAAGTCGATCCTGCCGATGCCTGGGCATACGGCCGGTTGAGTCGTCGTGTCGTGTGTGGCACGCGGATTATAGGGGTGGTCCTTTGCGTCAAACTGTGCGGTTCGACGGCGATCGTCGTGACTCTTCTCGCACTTTGTGCCTTGTAGGAAGTATCGGGGCTTCTTCTTCCCATATTCGTCTCCACTCGGTTTTGCAGAGGTGGATGGCTTCCAGTAAGGTCTCGCCATAGTGCCGCGCCGGGTTGCCCTGGTCCGGCCGAAGTTTTCCTGACTCGAGAGGTTCCTGACATGGGGAGTTGGCTACGCCCGCTGGGCGCTGCTGCGGTGTTGTTTCTCGCGGGCTGTTCGGCGGATTACGGAGTCGACCAGGACGGGCGTCCTGTCGCTGCGGAGCAGTTGGACGGGCATTGGCTGGTGGTCAATTACTGGGCTGACTGGTGCGCGCCCTGCCGGACCGAGATTCCGGAGATGAATCGCCTTGCGCAGGTGCTGGAAGGGCAGGGCGGGCGCGTCATTGGCGTGAATTTCGATGGCCTGCGCGATGCCGAGTTGAAGAAGTCGGCCGATGGCATGGGGATTCGCTTCACCGTGCTGGCCGATGATCCGGCGCCTCGCTTCAAGCTCCCTCGCAGCGAAGCGTTGCCCGTCACCTATATCGTCGATGCTCGGGGGGAAATGCGTCAGCGTCTGCTGGGCGAGCAGACGGCCGATGGCATATTGAAACAGCTCGAGGCTTTGCGGGAGGGACGCTGATGGCGAGGATCTGCTTGCATGCCTATGTCGGCGGCCGGGTACAGGGCGTCGGTTTCCGTCAGGCGACCCGGGAAGAGGCTGATCGCCTCGAACTCGACGGTTGGGTGCGAAACCTGGATGACGGGCGTGTCGAAGTCGTCTGGGAGGGCGAGGAGGACCGGGCGAAAGCCCTGGAGCGATGGCTGGGGCGGGGCCCGCGGCACGCGGAGGTCTCTGCGGTCGAGGTCGAGCAAATGCCGCTGCAGGGGATCGCTGGCTTCGTCGTCCGTCGCTGACGAGTCGAGTTCGCCGTCAGGGCGTCTCGCCAGGGTCCGCGGCCAGGCGACCGGCATCCCGGAGCAGGGCATGCATGAACTGCTGCTGCAGTTCGGGGTCGTTGCGCGTGAGCTCGATCAGGCTCTGTTCCAGTTCGCTGGCTTCTTCTTCCAGGCCCAGCTCCGCGAGGCGTTTCACCCGATGGACCCAGTGGTGGACGTCATCGCCTTCCAGGTCGTCATAGATCAGGGCGTGAGCTTCCAGGAGCTTGCCGCGCAGGCTGCGGCTGACGCGGAGGCTGGCATCGGCGCGGGTACCATCCTGTGGGTCGCTCACCGAAAGGTGTATCTGCGAGATGCGGCTGATGTCCTGTTCGGCGAAGGGGCTGTCGAGCAGGTTGAGGCGCAGCACGCCATGACGGTCGGTAAGCAGTTCGTTGAGTTCCTTGCCGGAACTGACCAGGACCGGACGCTCCGCCCAGGGCAGGCTGGAGTATTCCAGGCGCTTGTCGCGCTGTTTCTCGTCGATGCTCGCGAGATTCTGTTCGGCGCGACCGTTGGATTCCACGTTCATGAACGGATTCACCCCGGCCAGTCCGTAGTTGATCCAGCCGTGGGTGATGTTGTCCGGTACGCTGCCGAAGGTCACCACGTTGACGATGTTCGCTCCGACGCCGGCCACCAGCGCCACCGCGCCCAACGGGATCTCGTAGATCTCCCGCCAGGCCTGGTACGGCGTATAGCGGTCGTAACGGCGCGTCACCTCGAACTCGGTGACCTCGAAGGACTTCTGGTCGTTGATCCGGACCCGGCGCTGCGGCAGTTCGAGCACATCGGGCTGGCCGACATCGACTTGCAGGGTGTGTTCGAGCAGCTTCCGCTCGACGCGCTCCTCATGCTCGCTACGCTGCGGCAACTGGTTGGCGCAGCCGCTCAGCAGAAGGCCGCCGCACAGGGCGGCGGCGAATAGGCGCAGGGGTCTTCCGGTGGGCATCGTTACGCTCAGCGGCTGAGTTTTTCGGTGATGAACGACATCAGTTCGCCGATCGGCAGGTTCTGCGACTCGCTGTCGCGGCGGCCCTTGTATTCCAGGACGCCTTCGCTGAGGCCGCGGTCGCTGATCACGATGCGGTGGGGAATGCCGATCAGCTCCATGTCGGCGAACTTCACCCCGGGGCTGGTCTTCTTGTCGCGATCGTCCAGCAGCACTTCGAAACCGGCTGCGGTCAGCTCGGCATAGAGCTTGTCGGTCGCCTGCTTGACGCTCTCGGTTTCGTACTTCAGCGGTACCAGGGCGATCTGGAACGGCGCCAGTGCGCTTGGCCAGAGAATGCCGCGCTCGTCATGGTTCTGCTCGATGGCGGCGGCGACCACGCGGGATACGCCGATGCCGTAGCAGCCCATGATCAGGTTGACCGGCTTGCCCTGTTCGCTCAGGACGCTCAGCTTCATCGCTTCGCTGTACTTGGTGCCAAGCTGGAAGATATGACCGACCTCGATGCCGCGCTTGATCACCAGGGTGCCCTTGCCGTCCGGGCTGGGGTCGCCTTCGACGACATTGCGCAGGTCGGCGACCTCGGGCAGCGGCAGGTCGCGCTCCCAGTTCACGCCGAAGTAGTGCTTGTCCTCGATGTTGGCGCCAGCGGCGAAATCGCTCATCAGGGCGACGGAGCGGTCGACGATGCAGGCGATCGGCAGGTTGACCGGGCCCAGCGAGCCGGGGCCGGCGCCGATGGCGGCACGGATCTCGGCCTCCGAAGCGAATACCAGCGGGCTGGCGACCAGCGGCTGGTTGGCGGCCTTGATTTCGTTGAGCTCGTGATCACCGCGGACGATCAGGGCGACCAGGGTGCCTTCTTCGGCGCCATGCACCACCAGGGTCTTGATGGTTTTCTCGATCGGTAGCTGGAAGCCGTCCACCAGGGCCGCGATGGTCTTGGTGTTGGGCGTGTCGACCAGGCGCATGTCCTCGGTGGCGCTGCCGCGGGCGCTCTCGCGCGGCACGGCTTCGGCCTTCTCGATGTTCGCGGCGTAGTCGGAGCTGTCGCTGAAGACGATATCGTCCTCGCCGGAGTTGGCCAGCACGTGGAACTCATGGGAGCCGCTGCCGCCGATGGAGCCGTTGTCGGCTTGCACGGGACGGAAATCCAGGCCGAGGCGGGAGAAGATCTTGCTGTACGCCTGGTACATCCCGTCGTAGGTCTGCTGCAGCGAGTCCTGGCTCAGGTGGAAGGAATAGGCGTCCTTCATGATGAATTCGCGTCCGCGCATCAGGCCGAAGCGCGGGCGGATCTCATCGCGGAACTTGGTCTGGATCTGATAGAAGTTGATCGGCAGTTGCTTGTAGCTGTTCAGCTCGTTGCGCGCGAGGTCGGTGATCACTTCTTCGTGGGTCGGGCCTACGCAGAATTCGCGCTCGTGGCGGTCCTTCAGGCGCAGCAGCTCAGGGCCGTATTGCTCCCAGCGCCCCGACTCCTGCCACAGCTCGGCCGGCTGCACCGCCGGCATCAGCACTTCCAGGGCGCCGGCAGCGTTCATTTCCTCGCGGACGATGGTCTCGACCTTGCGCAGTACCCGCAGGCCCATTGGCAGCCAGGTGTAGAGACCCGAGGCCAGGCGACGGATCATGCCGGCGCGAAGCAGCAGTTGATGGCTGATTACCACCGCGTCGGCGGGGGTTTCTTTGAGCGTGGAAAGCAGATACTGACTGGTACGCATCTTTGGCCGTTATGTCGGTTGTATCGGGAGGAATGGCTGGGCATTGTACGGTGCCGGTCTGGCTGCGTACAGGGCGCCGGCCATCGATGATGAGGAGTCAGCAGGCAATGAACGCGGCGCAGGTACAGGCGTTGATCCGCATGGGGCTGCCCATGGCCGAGGACATCGATTTTCGTGTCGAGCGTCTCGACGAACGACATGCGCTGGCGCGCATACCTTTTCACGGCAAGCTGGTGCGTCCCGGTGGAACGCTGTCCGGCCCGACCATCATGGCGCTGGCCGACGCGGCGATGTACGCGGTCATTCTCGGGCGTCTCGGGGCGGTCGAGATGGCCGTGACCTCGAACCTGAACATCAACTTCCTCAGCAAGCCCAGGCCCGAGGACCTGTTGGCCGAGGCGAGCATCCTCAAGCTGGGGCGGCGCCAGGTCGTCTGCGAGGTCGGGGTGTTTTCGCAGAGTAATGAGGAAGACCTGGTGGCCCATGTCACCGGTACCTACGCCCTTCCTTTATAGGCGCGTTGCCGCCAAGAAGAAAAAACCCGGCGATGCCGGGTTTTTTCGTTGCCTGTCGGTCGATTACAGGATCGACAGCGGATAGTCGACGATCAGGCGGAACTCGTTCTGGTCGCCTTCGCCCTGGTCGGCGTTGGCACGGTGCCAGGCCTGGCGGATGCGGAACGACAGGTCCTTGGCCGGACCGGACTGGACCACGTACTTGGCTTCGAGGTTGGTTTCGTGGTGCTTGCCATCCTCGCCGTACAGGCCTGCATAGGAGGAGCTGGAATCGACCTTGGTACCGTCGATGTCCTTACCATTGATGTAACGCAGCATGAAGGTCAGGCCAGGAACGCCGTAGGAGGCCAGGTTCAGGTCGTAGCGGGCCTGCCAGGATTTCTCGCCAGGACCGTTGAAGTCGGAGTACTGGACGGAGTTGGCGAGGAAGATCGAGTCGCCGCCGGCGCCGGAACCGTTGCCGCCGAAGCCGATGTAGTCGAACGGCTCGTCGCCATGCACCTGCTGGTAGGCCAGGGTGAAGGTGTGGGCGTCCAGGGTATACGCGCCCGCCAGGGACCAGGTGGTGTTGCTGATGTCGCCGGCCTTGGACTTGCCTTCGTCGGTGGTGCGGTAGATGTTGAAGTCGAAGCCCAGCGATTGATCGGAGGCCAGCGGGATGGTGTAGTTGGTGTTCAGGTAGTACTGGCGATAGATGTCTTTCAGCTCTGCGCCATAGAGGGAGGCGCTGAGGTTGTCGGTGATCGCGTAGCGGCCGCCAGCGAAGTCGGCGCTCTTGGCTGTCTGGCCGGCGTAGGTGGCGTAGAGCTCACCGCGCGATTTGACGGTGGTCGGCTCCTTGCCCTCGGTGAAGTGGCCTGCCTCGAGGTCGAGCCCTTCGAATTCGCTGCTCTGCAGCTGGAAGCCGGTCGCGGTCTGCGGGAACAGGCGGCTGCCGCCAGCGGCGAAGACCGGGGCGGTCGGTTGCATCTCGCCCCACTTCAGCATGGTCTTGGAGATGCGCACCTTCACGGCGCCGCCGGCGCGGCTGTAGTCATCGCGCGGCTTGCCGTCGTTCATCACCGGCAGGTTGCCGGTGCCGGTCTTGTCGGAGGTGCCGTCGAGCTTCAGGCCCAGGTAGCCGAAGGCATCGACGCCGAAGCCCACGGTGCCTTGAGTGAAGCCGGATTCGTAGGTGGTGAGGAAGCCCTGGGTCCAATCGACGCGATCACCCCGACCTTCCTTGCCGTCACGGTTGAAATAGTAGTTGCGGAGCAGCAGGTTCAGGCTGCTGTCTTCGATGAACCCCTTCGCTTCGGCCTGATCGCTGACGAATGCGTCGGCCACGGCGAACTGAGTGCTACCTGCGGAAACCGCCAGTGCAATGGCGCTCCACTTCATCACTTTCATTGTGATTGCTCCTTTGGTTTTGAAATTATCTCTGCCATCACAGTGCCGCAGTGACGGCTAGTTCTTCTTGTCGGCGCTAACTTATAGCACGCAGTGTTTCTTGGCGATAGTTGAGGTTCCGAAGCGACGGATTCTTTACCGTGCTGTCGCAAAATTGCATGACGCATGTCGCATCTGCGTAGGTGCGCAGTTGAAAAAATGACGTATGTCGCGGGGTTGGTCACTCTTGTTGAGGTCGCTTCTCAAGTCGCTTTTTCCGATTGGCGGGGCCTTGTAATAAAAATGTCATGTTCCGTACGGCCCCTCTTACTGTGATGAAAGAGGTATAAGCAAACTCCGTGCACAAATTGGAAAATGGCTTCGCCTATGTATTCCAGTTGGTCTCTTCGAGAGCGAGGCTATTCTGTTTGAAAGCAAACGAATTATGCTTTGAAACCTGATTGTAATCCGTCTGCTTCAAGGGTTGGTTGCCATCGAGTTGTCTGTGGCGAATGCGTTTGTATCCACGGCATGTCTTATGTTCGGCGTCGCGCTGTATTCATTTGGCCGGCATCTTATGGGGCGTTCGGCTGGAGAGGCGCGCCAAGCTGGGGCGGGCGGATGTGTGGGCTTGCTTTGGCCGGGCGGCGAAGTATCCTGCGCGGCAGTTACGGCGGGGCCCTTCCCGGAGGGAGGGGCTAAGCTGTCCATGAACGACGGTCGAACAGGAGAGGTCAGTATGTTCGCTTTGGATCCCCGGCTGGAGCAGGACACCCTGTTGCTCGGCGACTTTCCCCTCAGCCGCCTGCTGCTGATGAACGATGCCCGCTATCCGTGGTTCATCCTGGTGCCGAGGCGGGAGGATGTCACCGAGCTGTTCCAGCTCGATGTCGATGACCGGCAGGCGCTGTGGCGCGAGGCCACGCTGCTGGCAGAGGTCCTCAAGGACACCTTCCGTGCGGACAAGATGAATGTCGCTAACCTGGGCAATGTGGTCAGCCAGCTTCACATGCACGTGATCGTCCGGCGACGTGGTGACGACGCCTGGCCCGGCCCTGTCTGGGGGCGCCATCCGGCTCGGCCTTATTCTTCCGAGCAGGTCGAGGCGATCCGCGGCAAGTTGCGGATGGTGCTGACCGACGGCTTCCGTTTTGCCGGGGAGGCCTAGATGGAGCTGGACGCGCGCATGGATGACCTGGAATGCCGCCAGGCTTTCCAGGATGACACTTTGCAGGCTCTCAACGATGTGGTGGTCGAGCAGCAGCGCAGCATCGAGCGACTGCAGCTTCAGGTCGCGGCATTGATCAAGCGTCTGGAAGACGTCCAGGGGCTGGTGGGCGAGGCGGGGGAAGACGAAGCGCCTCCTCCCCATTATTGAATGCACAAAAAACCCGCCGTTCGGCGGGTTTTCTGTTTTTCGCGGCGGTCAGCGGCGGGAGGCGATCACGTCTTCCGCCTGCAGGCCCTTGTCCCGTTGTACCACCGAGAACTCCACGCGCTGGCCTTCGATGAGGATGCGGTGGCCTTCGCCGCGAATCGCTCGGAAGTGGACGAAGATGTCCTCGCCCGAATCGCGGGAAATGAAGCCGAAACCTTTTGAGGTGTTGAACCACTTCACGGTACCGGTCTCCCGGTTGCCGCTGTCCTGGCTGCCGCCGAGGGCTGCCGGGGCGCTGGCGCTGCGCGAGACCGGTTTGCCGGGTTTCAGGCTGCCCGCCAGTTGCAGGGCCGTGGCCAGCACCAGGCTTAGCAGGGGCAGGACGATCGCCGGCTGGTCGGCGATGGTCGGCAGCGGCGCCAGCAGGATCAGTGCCTGCAGGACGACGCCCAGGACCAGCAGGGCGGCTGCGCCGGCCTGCAGCGGGCGGGTTGGATGTGACGATTGCAGTACGGGAGCGAAGAGCAGGTTGATCAGGCCCAGAATGGCCAGGTAGATGGCATCGGGATGTTGCAGGAAGGGTGTGGCTTCGGTTCTTAGGCTGGGAATGAAGGACAGCAATAGGGCGGCGACGCCCGTGACCAGAAGGACGATTTTCAACATGTCAATGAGTTCACCTTGATGGGGTAACGATCAAGTAGCCGGACAGCGCTTCGGTGCATGAAACGAAAGGTGCGGAAGGACGGCCGGCCTATGCGCGTGACGCACGGCGGCTATTTAACAGGAAAGCAGGAGGCTACTCAAATCAAGCGGTTGGCGCCGGAGGGGGGAGGGCGGGACCCTGAGGCGGGCCCCGCTTTCTATCGAGCGATCGACGATCAGCTGGCAAGAAGGCTGCGCAACATCCAGGCGGTCTTTTCATGCACCTGCATACGTTGAGTGAGCAGGTCGGCGGTGGGTTCGTCGCTGACCTTGTCCAGCAGCGGGAAGATGCTGCGGGCGGTGCGCACCACGGCTTCCTGACCCTGGACCAGTTGCCGGATCATCTCCTCGGCTTCCGGAACGCCTTCCTCCTCCTTGATGGACGAGAGGCGGGCGTAGGCGGCGTAGGTGCCGGGCGCCGGGAAGCCCAGGGCCCGGATGCGCTCGGCGATGTCGTCCACGGCAACGGCCAGTTCGGTGTACTGGCCTTCGAACATCAGGTGCAGCGTGTTGAACATCGGGCCGGTGACGTTCCAGTGGAAGTTGTGGGTTTTCAGGTAGAGGGTGTAGGTGTCGGCCAGTAGCCGCGACAGGCCCTCGGCAATGGCTGCGCGATCCTGTTCGCCGATTCCGATATTGATTTCCATGGCGTTCTCCTTTCAGTCGGCCTTGTGAATGGGGCACTCCGAAACAGTTGGAGTGAGGCTAACACAGGGTTTTTCCCAGCGCTCTTGGTCTATGTCAAAGGCGGCGATAGGGAGAATCTATTCCGACTGCCCGGTCAAGCGAATGGTTCGCAGGGGGAGGCGAAATGCTTCCGTTCAACGGCCTGGCTTCCCGCGTGACAGGCCGGCGGGGCTGGCTGCAAGCCATGGATTTTTCAGGCTATAATCCCCGCCTTCAATGCGAAGTGAGCCCGGATGCGGGTGCTTCGCCGTTGCCGTTCACCGGGCAGCGCGGGAGATGTCCTTCCGGGGGCGTACCGATGGTTCCGGTGCTCGGTCAGGGCCGGCGAGAGCCCGGCAATGGTCGCCAGGCAGCCGGCGGCTCCACAGAATCCAAGACTTACGAGAAGCGAACCACACCATGATGCGCAGCCACTATTGCGGCCAACTGAACGAGAGCCTGGACGGCCAGGAAGTCACCCTTTGCGGTTGGGTTCACCGCCGCCGCGACCATGGTGGAGTGATCTTCCTCGATGTGCGCGATCGCGAGGGGCTGGCCCAGGTGGTGTTCGATCCGGACCGTGCGGAAACCTTCGCCAAGGCCGACCGGGTGCGCAGCGAGTTCGTGGTGAAGATCACCGGCAAGGTGCGCCTGCGCCCTGAAGGCGCGCGCAACCCGAACATGGCGTCTGGCTCCATCGAGGTACTGGGCTACGAACTGGAAGTGCTGAACCAGGCCGAGACTCCGCCGTTCCCGTTGGATGAATACTCCGATGTGGGCGAGGAAACCCGCCTGCGCTACCGCTTCATCGACCTGCGTCGTCCGGAGATGGCCGCCAAGCTGAAGCTGCGCGCGCGCATCACCAGCAGCATTCGCCGCTACCTGGACGACAACGGCTTCCTCGACGTCGAGACCCCGATCCTCGGCCGGCCGACGCCGGAAGGCGCGCGCGACTACCTGGTGCCGAGCCGTACCTACCCGGGCCACTTCTTCGCCCTGCCGCAGTCGCCGCAGTTGTTCAAGCAACTGCTGATGGTCGCCGGCTTCGATCGCTACTACCAGATCGCCAAGTGCTTCCGTGACGAGGACCTGCGTGCCGACCGCCAGCCGGAATTCACCCAGATCGACATCGAGACCAGCTTCCTCGACGAGAGCGACATCATCGGCATCACCGAGAAGATGGTGCGCCAGCTGTTCAAGGAAGTGCTGGATGTCGAGTTCGACGAGTTCCCGCACATGCCGTTCGAAGAGGCCATGCGCCGCTACGGTTCGGACAAGCCCGACCTGCGCATCCCGCTGGAGTTGGTGGACGTCGCCGACCAGTTGAAGGAAGTGGAGTTCAAGGTCTTCTCCGGTCCGGCCAACGATCCGAAGGGGCGTGTCGCCGCCCTGCGTGTGCCGGGCGCCGCCTCCATGCCGCGCAGCCAGATCGACGACTACACCAAGTTCGTCGGCATCTATGGTGCCAAGGGCCTGGCCTACATCAAGGTCAACGAGCGCGCCAAGGGCGTGGAAGGTCTGCAGTCGCCGATCGTGAAGTTTATCCCCGAGGCCAACCTGAACGTGATCCTCGATCGCGTTGGCGCGGTCGACGGCGACATCGTGTTCTTTGGTGCCGACAAGGCCAAGATCGTTTGCGATGCCCTGGGCGCGCTGCGTATCAAGGTCGGCCATGACCTCAAGCTGCTCACCCGGGAGTGGGCGCCCATGTGGGTCGTGGACTTCCCGATGTTCGAGGAGAACGACGACGGCTCGCTGTCCGCGCTGCACCACCCGTTCACCTCGCCCAAGTGCACCCCGGCCGAGCTTGAGGCCAATCCGGGCGCGGCGCTTTCCCGCGCCTACGACATGGTGCTCAACGGTACCGAGCTGGGTGGCGGTTCCATCCGTATCCATGACAAGTCCATGCAGCAGGCGGTGTTCCGTGTGCTGGGCATCGACGAGGCGGAACAGGAAGAGAAATTCGGCTTCCTGCTCGACGCGCTCAAGTACGGTGCGCCGCCGCATGGCGGCCTGGCCTTCGGCCTGGATCGCCTGGTCATGCTGATGACCGGTGCATCGTCTATCCGCGAAGTGATCGCCTTCCCGAAGACCCAGAGCGCTGGCGACGTCATGACCCAGGCACCGGGTTCCGTGGACGGCAAGGCCCTGCGCGAGCTGCACATTCGCCTGCGCGAGCAGCCGAAGGCCGAGTGATTCGAATCAACCCGCGGAGGCGCCGCTTGCGGCGTCTCCTGCCGAGAGAGCAATACGGAGTGAGTTATGGCTGGTCATTCTAAATGGGCCAACATCAAGCACCGCAAAGAGCGGCAAGATGCCAAGAAAGGCAAGATCTTTACCAAGCTGATCCGTGAGCTGACCGTCGCTGCAAGGCAGGGCGGCGGCGTCCCGGCGGACAACCCGCGTCTGCGCCTGGCCGTGGACAAGGCGCTGACCGCCAACATGACCCGCGATACCATCGATCGTGCCATTGCGCGCGGCGTCGGCTCCAACGATGCCGACAACATGGTCGAGCTTTCCTATGAAGGTTATGCGCCGAGCGGCGTAGCGATCATCGTCGAGGCGATGACCGACAACCGCAACCGTACCGCTGCCGAAGTGCGTCATGCCTTCAGCAAGTGTGGCGGCAACCTGGGCACCGATGGTTCGGTCGCCTACATGTTCGAGCGCAAGGGACAGATCAGCTTCGCTCCCGGCGTGGACGAGGAAGCGCTGATGGATGCGGCCCTGGAGGCTGGCGCCGATGACGTGGTAGTCAACGACGATGGCTCCATCGACGTGTTCACCACCTTCGCCGACTTCATTTCGGTGAACGAGGCGCTGGCCGCCGCCGGATTCAAGGGCGACGAAGCCGAAGTCACCATGATCCCTTCGACCACCGCGACCCTGGACCTGGAAACCGCGCAGAAGGTGCTCAAGCTGATCGACATGCTCGAGGACCTGGACGACGTGCAGAACGTCTATTCCAATGCCGATATCCCGGACGACGTGATGGCGCAGCTCGGCTGAGCCGATCGGAGCGATAACGCGAAGCCGGAAGTGGGGTACGCTTGATGCGTTCGAACCCCGCTTCCGGCTTTTAGTATCCAGCTTATGACTTTGATTCTAGGGATTGACCCGGGCTCGCGCATCACCGGCTTCGGCGTGGTGCGGGAAACGGCGCGCGGTTGCGAATACGTGGCGTCCGGATGTATACGGACCGGTAATGGCCCCTTGCACGAGCGTCTACACGTGGTGTTTCGCAGCGTCCGCGAGGTGATCCGCACCCATGGCCCGACGGCCCTGAGCATCGAGCAGGTGTTCATGGCGCGCAACGCCGATTCGGCCCTGAAGCTGGGGCAGGCGCGGGGGGCGGCCATCGTCGCGGCAATGGAGGAGGGGTTGAGCGTGGCGGAGTACACCGCCTCGCAGGTCAAGCAGGCAGTCGTGGGGACCGGCGGTGCAGACAAGCAGCAGGTGCAGATGATGGTCATGCATCTGTTGAAGCTGACCCAGAAACCGCAGATAGATGCTTCCGACGCCCTGGCCATCGCCCTGTGTCATGCCCATACCCAACAGAGTCTGGTCCCCCATGGCCTGGTGGGCGCACGCCGACGTGGCGGGCGCCTGCGTCTTTGAATAAGGAAAGCTCTTCGTGATCGGACGCTTGCGTGGCACCCTGGCGGAGAAACAGCCGCCACACCTGATCCTCGATGTGAATGGCGTCGGCTATGAAGTGGAAGTGCCGATGACGACCCTCTATCGGTTGCCTTCGGTGGGCGAGCCGGTGACCTTGCATACCCATCTGGTTGTGCGTGAGGATGCGCACTTGCTCTATGGCTTCGCCGAAAAGCGCGAGCGAGAGCTGTTCCGTGAGCTGATCCGGCTCAACGGCGTGGGTCCGAAACTGGCCCTGGCGCTGATGTCGGGCCTGGAAGTGGACGAACTGGTGCGTTGCGTCCAGGCACAGGACACCTCCACCCTGGTGAAGATCCCCGGTGTTGGCAAGAAGACCGCCGAGCGCCTGCTGGTGGAGTTGAAGGACCGCTTCAAGGCTTGGGAAAACATGCCCACGATTGCACCGTTGGTGATGGAACCCCGTGCCAGCGCTACAGTCTCAAGCGCCGAGGCCGATGCAGTCAGCGCGCTGATCGCCCTCGGCTTCAAGCCACAGGAAGCCAGTCGTGCCGTCGCAGCCGTACCGGGAGAGGATTTGTCCAGCGAAGAAATGATCCGCCAGGCCCTGAAGGGCATGGTCTAGGTGGCGCCCGATGATCGAGCCTGATCGCCTCATATCCGCCGTTTCCGGTCGCGAACGCGATGAGCAGCTGGACCGCGCCATTCGCCCGCTGAAGCTGGCCGACTACATCGGTCAGCCCAGCGTGCGCGAGCAGATGGAGCTGTTCATCCATGCCGCGCGCGGCCGCCAGGAGGCGCTCGACCATACGCTGATCTTCGGTCCGCCGGGGCTGGGCAAGACGACCCTGGCGAATATCATCGCCCAGGAAATGGGCGTTTCCATCAAGAGTACTTCCGGGCCGGTGCTCGAGCGTCCCGGCGATCTCGCCGCGTTGCTGACTAACCTGGAGGCCGGCGACGTCCTGTTCGTCGACGAGATCCACCGTCTTTCGCCCATCGTCGAAGAAGTGCTGTATCCGGCCATGGAAGATTTCCAGCTGGACATCATGATCGGCGAAGGGCCCGCGGCCCGCTCCATCAAGCTGGACCTGCCGCCGTTCACCCTGGTCGGCGCGACCACCCGTGCCGGCATGCTGACCAATCCACTGCGCGATCGCTTCGGTATCGTCCAGCGCCTGGAGTTCTACAACGTCGAGGACCTGGCGACCATCGTCAGTCGGTCGGCCGGCATTCTCGGCCTGGAGATCGAGCCGCAGGGCGCGGCGGAAATCGCCAAGCGCGCCCGCGGTACGCCGCGAATCGCCAATCGCCTGCTGCGCCGGGTACGCGACTTCGCCGAGGTCCGGGGGCAGGGCGACATTACCCGGGTGATCGCCGACAAGGCATTGAACCTGCTCGATGTCGACGAGCGTGGCTTCGACCACCTCGACCGTCGTCTGTTGCTGACCATGATCGACAAGTTCGATGGCGGGCCTGTAGGAATCGACAACTTGGCTGCGGCGTTGAGCGAGGAGCGGCACACGATCGAAGATGTACTGGAGCCCTATCTGATCCAGCAGGGCTACATCATGCGGACACCGCGGGGGCGCGTGGTAACACGCCATGCGTACCTGCACTTTGGCCTGAATATTCCGAAAAGGTTGGGGCCGGGGGTGACGACGGATCTGTTCACGTCTGAAGATGGTAATTAATTGCATTTGTGGGCGATTGCCGATTGGCAAAGCCGGGACTTGGTTCTAGAGTATGCGCGCGCAACACGGGGGAAAGCCGTTCCAGCAGCGTTTCCGGGTCTATTACGAGGACACGGATGCCGGCGGCATCGTCTATTACGTCAACTATCTCAAGTTCATGGAACGGGCTCGGACCGAGCGGCTGCGAGCTTTGGGGTTCGCCCAATCGCAACTGGTCGGCGACAATCTGCTGTTCGTCGTGCACTCCGCCGAGGCGCGTTACCACGCCCCGGCCAAGCTCGATGATGAACTGCTTGTCAGCGCCGAGGTCGAGGAGTTGAACCGGGCGAGCCTGAAGTTTCGTCAACAGGTTCGTCGAGCGTCGGACTCCGTCCTGCTCTGCGAGGGGCGGTTCCTGGTGGCGTGCGTGCGAGCGGACACCCTGAAGCCACGTGCTATCCCCGAAACGTTGCGTGCGGCTTTTGCCGGAAGCCCGGATTCTTTTTCAGCAGGAGATTAAAGTGGAACCGAACGTCGTCGACCATACCTCCATGTGGAGCCTGATCAGCAACGCCAGTATCGTGGTGCAGCTGGTCATGCTGACCCTCGTGGCCGCCTCGGTCACATCCTGGATCATGATTTTCCAGCGCGGCAACGCCATGCGCGCCGCCAAGAAGGCACTGGATGCTTTCGAAGAACGCTTCTGGTCGGGCATCGACCTGTCCAAGCTGTACCGCCAGGCCGGTAGCAATCCGGACCCGGACTCCGGCGTCGAGCAGATCTTCCGTGCCGGCTTCAAGGAGTTTTCCCGTCTGCGCCAGCAGCCCGGCGTCGATCCCGATGCGGTGATGGAGGGCGTGGCGCGCGCCATGCGTGTGGCCATCTCCCGTGAGGAGGAGAAACTCGAAGCCAGCCTGCCATTCCTGGCAACCGTCGGTTCCACCAGCCCGTACGTCGGCCTGTTCGGTACCGTCTGGGGTATCATGAACTCCTTCCGTGGCCTGGCCACCGTGCAGCAGGCAACCCTGGCCACCGTCGCCCCGGGTATCGCCGAAGCGCTGATCGCTACCGCCATCGGCCTGTTCGCCGCGATCCCGGCGGTCATCGCCTACAACCGCTTCTCCGCACGTTCTGAGATGCTGATCGGTCGTTACTACACCTTCGCCGACGAGTTCCAGGCCATCCTGCACCGCAAGGTGCACACCAGCGACGACTAAGACGACTGAGAGGTAAGCCGATATGGCAAGGGTTCGTCACAAGCGCAAGCCGGTCGCGGAAATGAACGTGGTGCCTTACATCGACGTGATGCTGGTACTACTGGTGATTTTCATGGTGACCGCACCGATGCTCAACCAGGGGGTCAAGGTCGACCTGCCGAAGGTGTCCAGCGAGGCGTTGCCTCAGGACAACAACAAGCAGGTCCTGACCCTTTCGGTGAAGGCCGACGGTTCCTATTACTGGAACGTCGGCAGCGAAGTGGATACTGAAAAACAGACCGATAGTGCCGTGTCGTTGGAACAGATGACCGATGCAGTCACCAAGATCATGAGTGCCCGTCCGGACACCCAGGTATTCATCCGCGGCGACAAGGCGGTGAACTATGGTGCGGTGGTTGGCGCCATGGGTGCCTTGCAGCAGGCCGGTGTGCCCAACGTCGGGTTGATTACCGAGGCCCCCTGATCTTGAAGCAACAGTTCGAGCGCTCGCCTTCCGAGAGTTATTTCTGGCCCGTCGTCCTGGCGGTGGTCCTGCACGTTCTGATCTTCGCCATGCTGTTCGTCAGCTGGGCGTTTGCTCCGGAGCTTCCTCCCTCCAAGCCGATCGTGCAGGCCACGCTCTACCAGCTCAAGTCGAAGAGCCAGGCGACGACACAGACCAACCAGAAGATCGCTGGCGAGGCGAAGAAGACCGCCTCCAAGCAATACGAAGTCGAGCAGCTCGAACAGAAGAAGCTCGAGCAGCAGAAACTCGAGCAACAAAAGCTGGAACAGCAGCAGGTCGCTGCTGCGAAAGCGGCGGAACAAAAGAAGGCTGACGAGGCTCGAAAGGCCGAGGCCCAGAAAGCCGCCGAGGCGAAAAAGGCCGATGAAGCCAAGAAAGCTGCCGAGGCCAAGGCCGCCGAACAGAAGAAGCAGGCTGACATAGCCAAGAAGCGCGCCGAGGACGAGGCCAAGAAAAAGGCCGCTGAGGACGCCAAGAAAAAGGCAGCCGAGGACGCGAAGAAGAAAGCGGCCGAGGAGGCCAAGAAGAAGGCTGCTGCGGAAGCGGCGAAGAAGAAAGCCGCCGTCGAGGCCGCCAAGAAAAAGGCCGCCGCCGCTGCCGCGGCAGCCCGCAAGGCTGCCGAGGACAAGAAGGCGCAGGCATTGGCCGAGTTGCTTTCGGATACGACCGAGCGCCAGCAGGCCCTGGCCGACGAGGTGGGCAGCGAGGTCACCGGCAGTCTCGACGACCTGATCGTCAACCTGGTGAGCCAGCAGTGGCGGCGTCCTCCATCGGCGCGTAATGGAATGAGCGTAGAAGTACTGATCGAAATGCTGCCGGACGGTACCATCACCAATGCCAGCGTCAGCCGTTCGAGTGGCGACAAGCCTTTCGACAGTTCGGCGGTGGCGGCGGTGCGCAACGTCGGCCGTATTCCCGAGATGCAGCAATTGCCGCGGGCTACCTTCGACAGCCTGTATCGTCAGCGCCGCATCATCTTTAAACCGGAGGATTTGAGTCTGTGAGTACCCTGATTCGCATTGCGCTGTTCGCCCTGGCCCTGGTGGCAGGTGCTGCGCAGGCTGCCGACCCGCTGGTGATCTCCAGCGGTAACGACCGTGCCATTCCCATCGCCGTGGTGCCGTTCGGCTTCCAGGGGGGCAACGTGTTGCCGGAAGACATGTCCAATATCATCGGCAACGACCTGCGCAACTCCGGCTACTTCGAGCCGCTGCCCCGGCAGAACATGATCAGCCAGCCGGCGCAGGCCAGCGAAGTGATCTTCCGTGACTGGAAGGCAGTTGGCGTCAACTACGTGATGGTCGGCAACATCGTGCCTGCCGGCGGACGCCTGCAGGTGCAGTACGCATTGTTCGATGTCGGCACCGAGCAGCAGGTCCTGACCGGCAGCGTGACCGGCAGCACCGATCAGCTCCGCGACATGTCGCACTACATCGCCGACCAGTCGTTCGAGAAGCTCACCGGTATCAAGGGCGCGTTCTCCACCAAGATGCTCTATGTCACCGCCGAGCGTTTCTCGGTCGACAACACCCGCTACACCTTGCAGCGCTCCGACTACGACGGCGCCCGCCCGGTGACCCTGCTGCAGTCGCGCGAGCCCATCGTGTCGCCGCGCTTCTCGCCCGATGGCCGCCGTATCGCCTATGTCTCCTTCGAACAGAAGCGCCCGCGTATCTTCATCCAGTACGTCGATACTGGCCGTCGTGAGCAGATCACCAATTTCGAGGGCCTGAATGGCGCTCCGGCATTCTCCCCTGACGGCAACCGCCTGGCCTTCGTCCTGTCGCGCGACGGCAACCCGGAAATCTACGTCATGGACCTTGGCAGCCGCGCACTGCGCCGCCTGACCAACAACCTGGCGATCGATACCGAACCCTTCTGGGGCAAGGACGGCTCTACCCTGTACTTCACCTCGGACCGTGGCGGCAAGCCGCAGATCTACAAGATGAACGTGAACAGCGGTGCCGTGGACCGGGTAACCTTCATCGGCAACTACAACGCCAACCCGAAACTCTCGGCCGACGAGAAGACCCTGGTAATGGTCCACCGCCAGCAGGGCTACACCAACTTCCAGATCGCCGCCCAGGACCTCCAGCGCGGCAATCTGCGGGTGCTGTCGAACACCACTCTGGACGATTCGCCCACTGTTGCGCCCAATGGCACCATGCTAATCTACGCCACCCGCCAGCAGGACCGGGGCGTGCTGATGCTCGTATCCATCAACGGACGCGTACGGATACCTCTCCCTACCGCTCAGGGCGATGTGCGCGAGCCTTCCTGGTCCCCTTACCTGAACTGACGGTCGCCAACGGTTACAAACTTATACACTGGGGTTCATTAGGAGTTACATGATGGAAATGCTGAAATTCGGCAAATTTGCTGCGCTGGCTCTGGCCATGGCTGTGGCTGTGGGTTGCTCCTCCAAGGGCGGCGATGCTTCCGGTGAAGGTGCCAATGGCGGCGTCGACCCGAACGCAGGCTATGGCGCCAACAGCGGTGCCGTTGACGGCAGCCTGAGCGACGAAGCCGCTCTGCGTGCGATCACCACCTTCTACTTCGAGTACGACAGCTCCGACCTGAAGCCGGAAGCCATGCGCGCTCTGGACGTACACGCGAAAGACCTGAAAGGCAGCGGTCAGCGCGTAGTGCTGGAAGGCCACACCGACGAACGCGGCACCCGCGAGTACAACATGGCTCTGGGCGAGCGTCGTGCCAAGGCCGTTCAGCGCTACCTGGTGCTGCAGGGCGTTTCGCCGGCCCAGCTGGAACTGGTTTCCTATGGTAAAGAGCGTCCGGTCGCTACCGGCCACGACGAGCAGTCCTGGGCTCAGAACCGTCGCGTCGAGCTGAAGAAGTAAGAAGTCGTTATGCCCAAGCACCTGCGTGTCCTGACGTTCCTCGCGCTCAGCCTGCCATTAGCGGCCTGGGCGGAAGTTCCCGTGTATGACGGCGTTGCCGCCAACAATGGCGGCAACGTTCCTCCTTCCGGGTATGGCACGGCAGGTGCCGGCGGCGCCTTTGCCGGAGGTGGGGTGACAACCCCCACCTCCGTGCAGGGCGAACTGTTCATGCAGCTCCAGCAGATGCAGGACGAGTTGGCTCGCCTGCGTGGCACGCTCGAGGAGCAGCAGAACCAGATCCAGCAGCTCAAGCAGGAAAGCCTGGAACGCTACCAGGACCTCGACCGTCGGATTTCCGGTGGTGGCGCTCCCGCTGCACAGAATTCCGCACCCGCTGGCGCCATCAACGCCAATGGGGCGCCTGCGGCTCCCGCAGGCAACAACGCACCGGCGCCGAGCAGCGAGCCGGGCGACCCGGCGAAGGAGAAGCTCTACTACGATGCGGCCTTCGACCTGATAAAGAGCAAGGATTTCGACAAGGCGAGCCAGGCGTTCAATGCCTTCTTGCGCAAGTACCCGAACAGCCAGTACTCCGGCAACGCCCAGTACTGGCTCGGCGAGGTGAACCTGGCCAAGGGCGACCTGCAAGGTGCCGGCCAGGCCTTCGCGCGGGTCAGCCAGAGCTACCCCAGCAGCCAGAAGGTGCCCGACTCTCTGTACAAGCTGGCGGACGTCGAGCGTCGCCTGGGTAACAACGACAAGGCCAAGGGTATCCTCCAGCAGGTCATTTCCCAGTACCCAGGCACTTCGGCCGCTCAACTGGCGCAGCGCGATCTCAAGAACCTTCGCTGATCCCGTTCCCGATGAACAAACCCGCGCCTGTCGCGGGTTTTTTCGTTAGAATCGGCGCCCCCGTGAAGCTGCATGGTTTCAGCTCGGCTGATCTTCGTGCCTCTCCACGCGAGACCTTCCGGGATTTCGAGCGCCACGACAGGATACGTCCCGTGGCGTTCCTTCATTTACCGCAACGGAGGCGGACGACCTGTTCAGTCGTCACGCCCGTGGCTGAATATGCAACAGACCCTGCGCATCACCGAGATTTTCTACTCGTTGCAGGGGGAAACACGTACCGCCGGCTTGCCGACGGTCTTCGTGCGCCTGACCGGCTGCCCCTTGCGCTGTCACTATTGCGATACCGCCTATGCCTTCAGCGGCGGCGACGTCGTTAGCCTGGACGCCATTTTCGAGCGGGTTGCCGCCTACAAGCCCCGCTACATCTGTGTGACCGGCGGGGAGCCGCTGGCCCAGCCGAATTGCATCTCTCTGCTGGAACGGCTCTGCGACGCCGGCTACGAGGTTTCCCTGGAAACCAGCGGGGCTCTCGACGTGTCACGGATCGACCCGCGCGTAAGCAAGGTTCTCGACCTCAAGACGCCGGGATCTGGCGAGGTCGGACGCAACCGATACGAAAATATCCCGTTGCTGACCGACAACGATCAGGTGAAGTTCGTCGTCTGTTCGCGAGAGGACTACGACTGGGCGGTATCCAAGCTGATCGAGTACCGCCTCGACCAGCGTGCCGGTGAAGTCCTGTTCTCGCCGAGCCACCATCAGGTCAGCGCGCGAGAACTGGCCGATTGGATCGTGGCCGACAACCTGCCGGTCCGCCTGCAATTGCAACTGCACAAGATTCTCTGGAACGACGAACCGGGCCATTGAGACGAGGAATTCATCATGAACCAGAAGAAAGCGGTCATCCTGCTCTCCGGCGGCCTCGACTCCGCCACCGTTGTCGCCATGGCCAAGGCCGACGGCTACGCCTGCTACACCATGAGTTTCGACTACGGCCAGCGCCATCGCGCCGAGCTGCAGGCCGCCGAGCGCGTGGCCCGGCAGTTGGGCGTGATCGAGCACAAGGTGATAGGGCTCGACCTCAATGGCATGGGCGGCTCGGCATTGACCGACGAGAGCATCGCGGTGCCCGAGTCGCCTAGCGAAGGTATACCGGTGACTTACGTGCCGGCGCGCAATACGGTGTTCCTCTCGCTCGCCCTGGGCTGGGCCGAGGTCCTGGATGCCCGTGACATCTTCATCGGTGTGAATGCGGTGGATTACTCTGGTTATCCGGATTGTCGCCCTGAGTTCGTCGAGGCTTTCGAACGCATGGCGAATCTGGCAACCAAGGCGGGCGTGGAAGGCAATGGCTTCCGCATCCAGGCGCCGCTGCAGTATCTGTCCAAGGCGCAGATCATCCAGGCGGGCGTGGCGCGTGGGGTGGATTACGGCCTGACGGTGTCCTGTTATCAAGCCGATGAGCAGGGACGTGCGTGCGGCAAATGCGATAGCTGCCGGCTGCGTGCGGATGGCTTCGCTGCGGCTGGTATTTCCGACCCGACGCCATATTTCTGAAAAAAATTCACGAGGGGTGTTGTTTTTACGTTAGAAATCAGTATTATACGCCTCGCGTTGGGTCGTTAGCTCAGTCGGTAGAGCAGTTGGCTTTTAACCAATTGGTCGTAGGTTCGAATCCTACACGACCCACCATTTTCTACGGGGCGAGTTGCGTAGGTCTAGGAAGGGGGTGTTGCACCGTTCTAGCCTTGCAGCCGTCTGGGCCGAACATTAGGCCCGCATTGACGTGATGTCAATATGGAATAGCCCGCCTTTTTAGGTGGGCTTTTCTGTTTCTAAGATCCTGAAACCATTCTGCAGGCGTAGCAATGCGCCCCCGACGTAATCAGCAATTACAGAGGGTACTGCGGTTTTAGCCGTGAAATTGCGGCGCTCTGCCAGCATGCCGGCGCTGGAATCCAAGCGCTCTCGGTAATTCCAGATTCTTCCTACAGGCCTAGCGATCTGCTGGGCGCGCGGCTACCTTTTCGTCCGGCAGCCGGCCCCTCTGGGCAGGTCTCGCTAGGCGAGACTGTCTCGGGCGGCAGATCCCCTTCCACCAGATCCGCTTGTTGCGGCGGGAACCGCGGATGCAGTGGCGGCACGGTTCGATAAGTGTTGAGCCATCAGAGTGAACAGCACGCTTTGCTCGAAGGTGTCAGGTGGCTGTGGTACCGCTTCTGCTTCCCACGAGGTTGGACCTCTCTGAATGCCTGTCTCTTGTGTGTGCTCCCTTGGTTCTGACGGTTCTGTCCTGGCCTCAGGTGGCGGCACTTCACCCACTCGAGCGAGAGGTTGCCCGCATGGCTTCGGTTTGGCAGAGGCTTGCGGAGAGCCGCTGTAATCCACCTTTCTGACGTTCTCCAGCGCGCCTTGGGCCAGGCTTCTAGCATGCAGCACGGCACGCATGTGGTCGTAGTCGGCCTCGATGTAGCTCATCGTGGTCTGGATATTCGAGTGGTTGAGCAGGCACTTCGTGAGGTGGATGTTCCGCTCGGGTGCCTTCATCAAGTCGGTGGCCAGGGTGTGCCGGAAACGGTGCGGGGTCATCCGCACCCCAACCTTCTCGGTCAACTTCCGGTACATGGCCTCGACCTGGTCGGAGTTCATCGTCTTGCTCTTGTAATGCGGTGAGAACCGGTTGACGTTGAACAACTGATCGTCATCGGCGAATCCGGCTTTCTCGGCTTCCTGCAGGAGCCGCGATAGGTGAGGCACAAGCCCCTCCGTTATTGGCACTACGAACTCTTTATGAGTTTTCTCTGTCTCGCCGCGGATGAGGATCAGTTGATTATCCCAGTCGATGTCGCGCTTGCGGATGCACAGCAGCGCGTTCAACCGGATGCCGGTGTAGTAGAAGACCTCAAACGTGCAAAGCCAGAACCAGGCGGGAGTGATGCGTGCACGATCGCCGGTGCAGCGCTCGGCGCCGACTTGCATGCTGAGCCAACTGCGAGCGCGCAGGATGGCTTCGGCGGCGACAGTTTTGCTTGCTCGCCTGGGGGGAATCACGGTGGTCTTTCGGAATGGGTTGACCTGGGAGTGCGTCACCAGCTCGTGCTCGATGGCGTAGCCCCAGATCGTGCGCAGGTGGTTCGAGTACGTGTTCCAGCTCCGCTTCGACAGGCCTTGTTCCAGTACCTTGCGCCGCCATCCCAGGACGGCCCTGTGATCCACGTCCTGTACGGTTGCCGTGGGGCCGAAGTGCTTGAGTAGCGCTTTGGTTGCGGCGCGGTAGATCTTCGCGCTGGCTTCTCGGAGATCGTGCGCGAAGATGTACTCCTCGGTGAGCTGCTGCGGCGTCATTCGACATCCCCTTCGGCATCGGTGATGACCGTGAGGCTTGGGTTGTCCAGAGGCTGTACAGGGAACAGCAGTTTGGGATCCTGAAGCAGGTAAGCCTTGAGCTCTTTTGTCTTGCGAGGACCTGAAACCTTGATGGTCCAGATGTTCAGGTTCTTACTGGTCTTTCGGTGAAGACCCTGTTTCTCGAACGCGCGCTGCACCAGCTTCCAGCCGGTCGTTTCCTTGGCCTGGGCCAGTTTTTCAAGCTCCGGATGCTCTTGGACATAGCGCTTGAAGATTCCTGGCGTGACCAGCATGGC
>NZ_KV819907.1:0-612 GCF_001815235.1 Pseudomonas sp. HMSC065H01
CCATAAGCCGCGGCGGCCGACCAGGCTTCAGCTTGGGCTGACTGTGACTCTGGCGCTGCGCCGATCGGGAGCAGGTAAGTCTGCCGCACCTTCAGTGCATAGGCCACGATCTCCAGGCCGTGATCGATCATCCCGCCTGGATGGGCATGGTGATGGTTTTCCGAAGCTGGGAGCTGCTGGACCAGCTCGGCATAGTTGGCCAATGGCCGCCGGTAGATCTCCTCGAATTGCTGCTTGGATAGCGAGGCACGCTGCCAGATGTTCTCCAGTAGCTGCCGGCGCCGAGGCGTGCCGAGCAGCTCCATACTGCTCAGAGGCGGGAGGAATCCCCCAGCGGCAGCTTTGGTTGGTGGGGTGGGGGACGGCTTCCTGGATATCCAGGAAAGGAGTTGAAACATGGGAGGCTCCATGACGATTCATGGAGCGGGCTTTTCCGCCAGATCAGGGGCTGGCAACAACGATAAAACAACGGTGGCGGGCAAGGGGTATTTTGTTGGCAATGTGCCATCCCGGCCTTGTGCTCTGCCGGGGAGGAACTGCGCCAGGCTCAACCATTGGGCACCTGCTGATGGATGTTCACCCGTAGCCTTTTCGTGTTCGCCGGCGCGAACG
>NZ_KV819908.1:0-32379 GCF_001815235.1 Pseudomonas sp. HMSC065H01
GAGCTGGAAACCCAGGCCGGGCGCCTGCGCCAGCTGGTGGACAGCTTCAAGATCTGAGCACTGCCCGAGCCGTAGCCGAACCGGCGGATAATCGCGCCGCGGCTATCCGCCCTGCCCCCGGCCATTCGTAGGGTGAACAACGCCAACGGCGTTGTTCACCCTTATCCTGCCAGGATGCCTCCCGAGGCATGCCTTCCTCTCCGCCCGCTCCCTCTGCGACCTATTCCCGCGCTGGCTGCCGCAAGCGCGCCGGCTCGCGCTTTCTTTCCTAGACTTGAAGCTACCCACGGCTCCCGCACACCGTTCGAACGACTGCCGGTGCCGGTGGTCCACTGAGTGGCAGAAGGAACAAGCTCAACGGAGGAAGGCCCATCGTGCACATCGCCGATATGACCATGTTCTACGCGCCTGCCAGCGGGGGGGTACGCACCTATCTCGAAGCCAAGCATCGCCATCTCTGGCACTATCCCGGCATTCGCCACAGCGTGCTGGTTCCCGGCGCCAGCTACCGCCAGGCGAACGGCATCCACGAGGTGCCGGCGCCGCCGCTGCCATTCGGCAATGGCTACCGCTTCCCTCTCCGTCGCGGCCCCTGGCGCAAGGTGCTGCGCAATCTGCAACCGGACCTGATCGAGGTCGGCGACCCCTACCTCACCGCCTGGGCGGCGCTCGACGCGCGACGTCGGCTGGACGTGCCGGTGATCGGCTTCTACCACTCCGACCTGCCGCTGCTGGTGAGCAATCGCATGGGCGCCTGGCTCGGCACCAACGCGGACAACTACGTCAGCAAGCTGTACGGCCACTTCGACCGGGTCCTGGCCCCCAGTCGGGTAATGGCGGAAAAGCTGATGCGCCTGGGCGTCGCCGACGTGCATGTACAACCGCTGGGCGTCGACCTGGTCACCTTCCATCCGAGCAACCGCGATCCGGGGCTGCGCCAGGAACTCGGCCTGGACGAGGAAACCCGCCTGCTGGTGTTCGCCGGGCGCGGTTCGCGGGAAAAGAACCTGCCGGTACTGCTCGACGCCATCCAGCGCCTCGGCGACGGCTATCACCTGTTGCTGGTGGGTTCCAACATGCCGACCCGGGTTCCGCGCAACACCAGCGTGGTCGACCATTTCTGCGACAGCCGCGAAGTCGCCCGCCTGCTGGCGAGCAGCGACGCGCTGCTGCACGCCGGTGACCAGGAGACCTTCGGCCTGGTCGCACTCGAAGCGATGGCCAGCGGCATTCCGGTGGTGGCGGTGCGCGCCGGGGCACTGGCGGAAATAGTCCCGGAGCGTTGCGGCGTGCTCTGCGCACCGAACAACGGCGACGCCATGGCCTGCGCGGTGCGCGAACTGTTCAGCCACGACGTCGAGCTGCGCGGCCAGCGCGCCCGCCGTCACGTCGAGCGCCAGCATGCCTGGGACGCGGTGGTCGCCGGTCTGCTCCTGCACTACCACGCGGTACTCGGCGACAGCGAGGCGAGGTTCCCGCGCTATGGCTGAACGCAGCCTGCTGCTGGTGTTGCACGACGTGGCCCCGGAAACCTGGCCGGACTACCGGCCCTTCGTCGAGGCCGTGGACGCGCTCGGTGAGGTCCCCATGACCTGGCTGGTAGTGCCCGACTTCCACCATCGCAACCCGCTGGAAGCCGACGAAAAGTTCTGCAAACTGCTCTCGCGGCGGGTAACCCGGGGTGACGAACTGGCTCTCCACGGCTTCTATCACTACGATGACGCCCCACCACCGCGTACTCCAGGGCAATACTTCATGCGTCGCATCTACACCTGGGAGGGAGAGTTCTATGCCCTCGACCACGCCGAGGCCAAGACCCGCCTGGCCGCCGGCATCGAGCTGTTCCGCCGCCGCGGATGGCCGCTGCACGGTTTCGTCGCGCCGGCCTGGCTGATGAGCGCCGGCACCCGCCAGGCGCTCGGCGAGAGCGGGCTGCGCTACACCAGCGACCCGTCCAACCTGTATCTGCTTCCCCACCTGCAACCGATCGAGGCCCCCGGCCTGGTCTGGAGCGCGCGCAGTGCCTGGCGTCGCGGCCTCTCCTGGGCGCTCAGCGAGCAGCGCCGCCGGGCCTGGCGCGCAGCGCCGGTGATCCGTCTCGGACTCCATCCGGTCGACATGCGCCATCGCTTTTCCCGCGAATACTGGCTGCGTACCCTGCGCACCCTGCTGTCCGAGGGGCGCCAGCCGTTGACCAAGATCGACTGGCTGGAGCGCCACCTCGCCCTGGACCACGCGGCATGAGTCGAGGCTGGTTACTGCTGTTCGGTTTGATCGGTGCCTCGCTGATTCCGCTGGTGCTCGGCGGCAGCGACATGTTCCCGCGCTTGCGCGCCTTCCCGCTGGACAGTCTGCTGCTGATGTTCGGCATGATCGTGGTCTGCTGGTTCATCAACGGCCTGCGCCTGCGCCTGCTGCTCGCCGGGCGTGCCGGCAAGCTCGGGCAATTGCAGAGCGTCGGCATCATCATGGCCAGCGAATTCGCTTTCTGCGCCACTCCGGGCGGCAGCGGCGGGCCGTTGACCCTGATGGCGCTGCTGGCCCGGCGCGGCCTGCGCCCGGCACAGACCAGCGCGGTGTTCGCGGTCGACCAGTTGGCCGACCTGACGTTCTTCCTCTGCGCCCTCGGCGCGATCCTGATCTATGCCCTCAGCCATTCGCTGAGCCCGAACATGGAATCGAGCCTGATCTTCAGCGCGGTATTCCTGGTCGGCCTGTTCGTCGGCGCGGTAATGCTGATCCGCTACCTGCACCAGGTGATCCGCTTCAACGGGCGGGTTCTGGCGCGGCTCGGCGTGTCATCGCGCAAGCGCCTGCACTGGGGCCGCAAGATCCTGCATTTCCGCATTGCCCTGCACGACAGCCTGCGCCTGCCGAAACGACGCCTGCTGGCGGTCTTCCTTCTCAGCAGTACGCACTGGCTACTGCGCTTCAGCGTGCTCGATCTGACCCTGCGCGGCCTGGGAGTGGATATCCAGTGGGCCTGGACCTTCCTGATCCAGATGGTCTCGCTCAGCGCCGGACAGCTATCGCTGATCCCCGGCGGCGCCGGCGGCACCGAGCTGACCTCGGCGGCCCTGCTGGCCCCCATGATCGGCAAGTCGACGGCGGCGGCGGCCATCGTCATCTGGCGAGCGGTGACCTTCTATTTCTACCTCGTCGCCGGCGGCCCGGTGTTCGCCGTGCTCGCCGGACGCCCGCTGCTGAAGAAGCTGATCAGCAGTCGCGAGGCTTCTTCCTGAGCGTATCCTCGGCGTCAGCCTCGCCCGTCTCGCTGGCGCTCTCCTGGATACGCCGCCAGAGTTCGGCCGCGCCGGGAAACTCGGTTCCGTCCTCGTCGCCGAGGGCGTCGATGTCGTAACGGCTTGTGCAACCCTCGCCGAGGGTAGGTGGCGGGCTGGCGGTGCCCGCCGACCTGGGATCGCTCATGTTCGTTCCTCCGGGTGCCGGCCCTGGCCGGCATTCCAGGGAAGCCGACTCAGTCGAACACCACCGTCTTGTTGCCGTGTACCAGTACGCGGTCTTCCAGGTGATAGCGCAGTCCGCGCGCGAGCACCAGTTTTTCCACATCCTTGCCCAGCCGCACCATGTCTTCGACGTTGTCGCGGTGAGTGACCCGCACCACGTCCTGCTCGATGATCGGACCGGCATCCAGTTCCTCGGTCACGTAATGGCTGGTCGCGCCGATCAGCTTGACCCCGCGCTTCGACGCCTGATGATACGGCTTGGCGCCGATGAAGGACGGCAGGAAGCTGTGGTGGATGTTGATCACCTGGTGGGCGTACTTGCGGCACAGGTCCGGCGGCAGGATCTGCATGTAGCGAGCCAGGACGATGCAGTCGGCGCCATGTTCGTCGATCAGCCGGGAAACTTCATCGAAGGCCGGCTGCTTGTCCTGCGGATCGACGGGAACGTGGAAATACGGGATGCCGTGCCACTCGACCATGCTGCGCAGGTCGTCGTGGTTGGCGATCACGCAGGGAATCTCGCAGTCCAGTTCGCCGCTGTGCCAGCGGTGCAGCAGATCGGCCAGGCAATGGGACTCCTTGCTGGCCATCAGCACCACGCGCTTCTTCACCTCGGAATCGGTGATCCGCCATTCCATGGAGAATTCGCGGGCGATCGGGGCGAAAGCCTGGCGGAAGCCATCCAGGTCGAACGGCAGAGAGTCGGCACGGATCTCGTGGCGCATGAAGAACCAGCCGTTATCGTTGTCGGAATGATGGCTGGCTTCGGTGATCCAGCCATTGTAGGTGGCCAGGAAGTTACTCACCTTGGCAACGATCCCGACCCCGTCGGGACAGGCGATCACCAGCCGAAAAGTGCGCATGGGTATACTCCAGAAACATCGCGAAAGGCCGCCATTCTAGCGGCATGGCGGGAAAAGTTCAGCCTCGGCGAAGGTCTTTCGACAGGCTGTTGCGCGAGAGAATAAACCCGCACAACAGGGCAATCCCGATGCGGAATTAATTACTTTGAATTTCATCGAGAAAAGTTTTCATCGCGGTTTACTTACAGTTTCGCCCTGACTATTATTGAATCTACTTACATGCCCGCCACCGCCACTCAGCACAGACAAGGTACCTGACATGTCCCTGATCAACGAATATCGCGCCACGGAAGAAGCCATCAAGGAACTTCAGGAGCGCCTGAAGTCCCTGGAACAAGACGACAAACTGAAAAAAGAACTGGAATTCGAAGAGAAGCTGCGCACGCTGATGGGCACTTACCAGAAGTCCCTGCGTGACGTGATTTCCCTGCTCGATCCGGACGCCAAGATCGGCAAGAGCACCCGCACCGCCAAGGCGCCTGCCGGCAAGCGCGCGCGCAAGGTCAAGCAGTACAAGAACCCGCACACCGGCGAAGTCATCGAGACCAAGGGCGGCAACCACAAGACTTTGAAAGAGTGGAAAGCCAAGTGGGGCCCCGAGGCCGTCGAGAGCTGGGCCACCCTGCTCGGCTAAACCAGTCAGTTCCACGAAGAACGCCAGCCCAGTGCTGGCGTTTTTCATTTCCGCCGGATTGTATCGGCTCCTCTGCCTGCGCCCTCAAGTCTCCAGCGAATAGCGTTGACGCAGTTCCGCGGCGTAATCGCGCCAGGCCGCAAGTACCGCCGGCAATGTGCCGCCCTGCTCTTGCCGACAAGCCTCCAGCGCCGCCTCGAAGGCCGGCAAAGTATTCGGTGCGCCGTATTCTTCATGGGACAAACGATTGCGGCAGAAGCTTTCCCATTGTTGGCGCTCGGCTGCATTTAAAGTTTCCGGGAAATTTCGCGCACGATAGCGGAAGAACAACTCCTGCAAACGGGCATCGTCGAAGGGCCATTGTTCTTTGGCCAATTGCTCCGGTTCGGCAAGGCGCAGCTGTTCACAAAGGCGTCGATCCCGATCGCCAATAAATCCGTCATACAACTGTTGCTCGGGGTCGTCGCTGGCGGAGAAACTTTCTTCGCCATATAGCGCTGTCAGTTTGTCCGCCCAGACGGTTTGATGCTGGCGCAACAGCTCGGCTTTTTGCTGGCACTCATCGAGTTCGATGCCGGTTCGCTGGCGATCCTCGGCGCGCAATACCGACAGCGGCGCCACCACCGGGCAACGGTTGACCTGGATCTGCTTCAGCGGCACCGGCAACTCGCCCTCGGCCAGTTCGTCGCGACGGGTATACAGGCGCCTGCGCAAGTCCTCGGCCGACAACTCCAGCAGCGGCGCGGGATCGGCGCAGAGGTCGCAGACGATCAGAGCATTGCGGTTGCGCGGGTGCCAGGCCAGCGGCAGGACCACCGAGAGGAAATGGCGCTCCGCGGAAAAGCGTCCGGAGACATGCACCAGCGGCTGCAGCAGGCGCACCTGGTCGAGCACCTTGTGCTTGCTGCGCAACTGGTAGAGGTAATCGTACAGGCGCGGCTGGCGCTGACGGATCAGGCGGGCCAGGGCAATGGTGGCGCGGACATCGGAAAGCGCGTCGTGGGCCTGCCCATGCTCCAGGCCGTTCGCCGCGGTGAGCATTTCCAGCTTCAGCGACAGCCGGCCGTCCAGCTGCGGCCACTGGATGCCCTCCGGGCGCAGGGCATAGGCGGTACGGACCATGTCGATCAGGTCCCAGCGGCTATTGCCGCCTTGCCACTCGCGGGCGTAGGGATCGAAGAAGTTGCGGTACAGGCTGTAGCGCGTCACTTCGTCGTCGAAGCGCAGGGAGTTGTAGCCGGCCACGCAGGTCGCCGGCTGCGCCAGCTGGGCGTGTACCCGGGTCATGAAGTCGGCCTCGGACAGCCCCCGCTCGGCCAGCCGCTGGGGAGTGATGCCGGTGATCAGGCAAGCCATAGGGTGGGGCAGGATATCGTCGCTGGGACGGCAATACAGGTTCATCGGCTCGCCGATCTCGTTCAGCGCCTCGTCCGTGCGGATCCCGGCGATCTGCAACGGCCGGTCGCGGCGAGGGTCGATGCCGGTGGTTTCGTAGTCGTACCAAAAAATACTCGCGTTCACGGTCATTCCCTTTCTGGCGGCACCGGGCAGTCTACCAGTGACTGCCGCGAAGCTCGCGACCCACTTCGGGGATTTCCAGGTTTTTCAACGAACTCACGGAAAGCGCCGTAGGCACGGCCCGCCAGGGCGCGTCAGTGCGCATATCTGCCATCCGAACCTTGCGTTGTCCCCTTCGCCCTCGCTAGCATTCCGCTCGTACGGATGCCCGTTTCACTGACAAGGACAGCACCATGAACGACACCAGCAATCCCTACGCCACCCCCGCCAGCGCCCTGCAACCGACCCAGGCGGTGCCGCCGGTCATCGGCGACTACGACTTCCGCATCGGCGACGTGATCAGCGAAGCCTGGGCCAAGATCAAGGGCGTCAAAGGCATCCTGATCGGCGCCTTCGTGGTCTACAGCGTGGTGATCCAGACCATCACCTTCATCCTCACCCTGCTCTTCGGCGGTATCGGCCTGATGAGCGAGGCCGATCCCATCGCCTTCGCGGTCGGCCAGATGATCGCCAGCCTGGTCGCCACGGCGGTGGGCTACCCGTTCTTCACCGGCCTGACCATGATCGGCATCCGCCGCGCCGCCGACCAGCCGGCGACCTTCAACGAAATGTTCAACTACTTCGGCATGCTGGTGCCGCTGCTGCTCACCGGCCTGCTGATGATGCTGATGGTCTACGTCGGCTTCTTCCTGCTGATCATCCCCGGTCTCTACCTGAGCGTCGCCTACATGCTCGCCCTGCCGCTGGTGGCCGAGCGCGGCCTGACGCCCTGGCAGGCCCTGGAAACCTCGCGCAAGGCCATCAGCCGCCACTGGTTCAAGGTGTTCGGCCTGCTGCTGGTGCTGAGCCTGCTGATGCTGGTGAGCATGATCCCGCTGTTCATCGGCCTGATCTGGACCGGCCCGCTGTTCGTCGTCTCCATGGGTATTCTCTACCGCACCATCTTCGGCGTTCGCCCGCTGGGCAACTGAGATGCAGACCGGGCCGTCGCGGCGGCCCGGTTGCCTGATGACGCCACGCTGGCTAGCATCTGACTTTCCCCGACACGGCCCCCCGATGCCACCGAACGCAGCCGCCCGCCTCGTCGCGCCCGCCTCCCGGCCAGGCGCCGAGGTCCTCGACACCCACTACCACGTGGAAACGCCGGAAGGCATCGACCTGCTCCTGCGTCCCGCCGGCGTCGTCCCCCGGGCCCTGGCCTATACCATCGACCTCTGCATCCGCGGCCTGATCATGCTGGTGCTGATGCTCGGCCTGGCGTTCCTCGGCAAGCTCGGCGCCGGCCTCGGCCTGCTGCTGACCTTCATCATGACCTGGTGGTACATGGTCCTCTTCGAGGTGCTCAACCAGGGCCGCTCGCCCGGCAAGCAGATGATGGGACTGCGCGTCGTCCACGACGACGGCACTCCGGTGGGCTGGGCCGCGTCGCTGCTGCGCAACCTGCTGCGCTTCGCCGACATCCTGCCCTTCGGCTACGCCCTCGGTCTGCTCTGTTGCCTGAACCATCCGGCCTTCAAGCGCCTGGGCGACATCGCCGCCGGCACCCTGGTGGTCTACCGCGAACCCGAACTGAGCCGGCCCAGCCTGCCTGACGTCGAGCCGCAACTGCCGCCCTTCCCCATGAGCCTGGAAGAACAGCGCGCCTTCCTCGGTTTCGCCGAACGCGGCGCGGCGCTTTCCTCGGCACGCCGCGAGGAACTGGCGGGCATTCTCGCCGAACCGCTGGGCGTCGAGCCGGTACGCGCCCAGGCCGAGATCAACGGCATCGCCCGCGGCTTTCTCGGCCTGCGTCAGGAGAGCGCATGAAACAGAGCCTCTTCGAACAGCGCCACCAGGCCGCCTGGCAACGCTTCGACAAACGCCTCGCCTTCCTCGAGAAAGGCAAGAAGCTGGAAGGCTCCAGCGACGACTTCGCCGCCGATTACCGGCGCCTCTGCCAGCAACTGGCGCTGGCCCAGGAGCGCGGCTACAGCAGTCACCTGATCGACCAGTTGCAGCAACTGGCGATGCGCGGCCACCAGCAGTTCTACCGGCACCGCAGCCACCTCGGCAGCCGCATCCTCGGCTTCCTGCTCGCCGGCCTGCCGCGCCTGGTCCGCGAGGAATGGCGCAGCATCGCCGTGGCCAGCCTGCTGTTCTACGGCAGCGCCCTGCTCATGGGGCTGCTGGTCTATCACTTTCCCGACCTGATCTACAGCGTGGTCAGCCCGGACAAGGTCAGCGAGATGGAGTCTATGTACGCCCCGGAAACCACCCGCCTGGGTCCGTTGGGGGCACGCGACACCAGCGACGACTGGGAAATGTTCGGCTTCTACATCATGAACAACATCGGCATCGCCTTTCAGACCTTCGCCAGCGGCGTGCTGCTGGGACTCGGCAGCCTGTTCTTCCTGCTGTTCAATGGCCTGATGATCGGTTCGGTGGCCGGCCACCTGACGCAGATCGGCTACGTGCAGACCTTCTGGCCGTTCGTCATCGGCCACGGCGCGTTCGAACTGACCGCCATCACCTTCGCCGGCGCCGCCGGCCTCAAGCTCGGCTGGGCGCTGCTCGCGCCAGGTCGCCTGACCCGCGGCGAAGCCCTGCGGCTGGCCGCCCGGCGCAGCGTGCAACTGATCGCCGGGGTGATCGTGCTGTTGCTGCTGGCGGCCTTCACCGAGGCCTATTGGTCTTCCATCAGTCATTTCGAGCCGCGGGTGAAGTACGCGGTCGGCGCGGTCCTCTGGCTGCTGGTCGGCAGCTACTTCCTGTTCGCCGGACGGAGCCGCCATGCGCCTGACTGACGCCAGCGTGGCGATCCGCCCGCGCAGCGCCTGGGAAGCGCTCGACCTCGGCATCCTCCTGGCGCATCGCCATGCGCGCCTGCTGATGGGCAGTTGGGCGTTGCTGACCCTGCCGCTGTTCGCCGTGCTCAGCCTCCTGCTGTGGCAGCATCCGACCCTGGCGATCCTGATCTTCTGGTGGCTCAAGCCGGCCTTCGAACGGCTGCCGCTGTACATTCTCTCGCACGCCCTGTTCGGCGATACGCCAACCCTGAGGCAGGCCCTGCGCGCCTATCCCGCCCTGCTGAGGAAGCAGTTGCCGGCCAGCCTGCTGTGGCGCCGCTTCAGTCCGACGCGCAGCTTCGACCTGCCGGTCCTGCAACTGGAAGGGCTCGCCGGGGAGCCCCGCAGCCAGCGCCTGATCGTATTGTCCCAGCGCAACGCCGGCGGCGCGACCTGGCTGACCGTGGTCGGCGTGCACCTGGAAATGGCGCTCTGGGCCGGCTTCGCCATGCTTCTCTACCTGCTGATCCCGGCGCAGAACGAGATCGACTGGAACTGGCAGAGCCTGCTCGACCCGGAAGCCGGCGAGTGGCTCTGGCTGGAGCACCTGTCGAACCTGCTCTACGTCCTGGTGCTGGTAGTCTGGGAGCCGATCTACGTGGCCTGCGGCTTCACCCTCTACCTGAACCGGCGCACCGAACTGGAGGCCTGGGACATCGAGCTGGTGTTCCGCCGCCTGCGCCAGCGTCTGGTCGGCAGCGCCTATGTCCTGCTGCTCGGCCTGGCCGCTTCGCTGGCCTGGCTGCCCGCCCCTTCCGCCTACGCCGAGCCGGCGGCCGCCACCAGCGCCGGCGAAGCCGAGCTGCCGCCCGAGCAGGCCCGCCTGCTGCGGCAGAAACTCAACAGCGAACAGGCCGGCAAGCAGATCCGGGCGATCGTCGACGGCGCGCCGTTCAAGAACAGCGAGACCGTTACGGGCTGGCGCTTCGGCGACAAGACCGAGAAAAAGGACAGCCGCAAGGAGGACGAAGAGCGGCTCAAGGCATTCTTCGAGGCCCTGGCCAACTGGGTGCCGTTCCGTCACGCGGCGCAGGTCATCGAAGTGCTGCTCTGGGCGCTGCTGTTCAGCGCGGTGTTCCTGCTGGTCTGGCGCTACCGTGAATGGCTGCGCCTGTTCGTCGGCAACCTGGGCTTGCCGCAACGGGCCCGCCGCGAAGCGCCGACGGTGATGTTCGGCCTCGATCTCAGTCCGGAAAGCCTGCCCGACGACATCGCCGGCAACGCCGAACGGCTCTGGAACGAGAAACCACGGGAAGCCCTCGGCCTGCTCTACCGCGGGCTGCTCAGCCGACTGCTGCATGACTACCGCCTGCCGTTGAAGGGCTCCCATACCGAGGGCGAGGTCCTGCGTCTGGTCGAAGGACTGGAGCAACAACGGCCGCTGCTGCACTACAGCCAACTGCTGACCGCCCAATGGCAGGCGCTCGCCTACGGCCACCGGCTGCCGGCCGACGACGCTCGCCAGCGCCTCTGCGACGGCTGGCGCAGCCTTTTCGCCGCGGGAGCCAAGCCATGATGAGCCGGCGCGCGCGCTTCCTGCTGCTTGCCGTGCTCCTGCTGCTGGCCGGGCTGCTGGCGATCTTCCTGGCCAGCCGCCTGCAACCCTATACGGAGACGATCGACCTCGGCCCATCGCCGGAGGCCCGGCGCAATCCCTACCTGGCCGCCGAACTGTTCCTGCGCAAGCAGGGGGTCACGGTGAGCCGCGCCGACGGCCTTGAGGTCCTCAAGGAGCTGCCGCCCTCCGGGCATACCCTGCTCCTGCTCGGCAGCCGCTCCGGCATGACTCCCGGCCAGGCTCGCCGCCTGCTGCAATGGAGCGAGCAGGGCGGGCACCTGGTGCTGATCGCCGAACGCCTGTGGGACGAGGACGAGAAGAAGAGCGGCGACCTGCTGCTCGACAGCCTGGATATCCGCCAGTACCTGACCGAGGACTTCGACGACAGCCAGGACCGGGCCAGCGAGGAAACCGCCGACGCCGACGCCGACGAAGGTAGCGTCGACGACCATGCGACCGAAGCGCCGCCGGAGGAAGCCGCCGGCGAGGAAGAAGAGCCCGCCGACAGCGTGCCGGACTATTCCGCACTGACCCGCCTGTACCTGGAAAACGAGCGCTCGCCGGCCTACATCGGCTTCGATCCCGACTACCACCTCTACGATCCGCAGAACCACGCCTACGCCTGGGCCAACAGCGGCGACGCCACCCACCTGTTGCAGATGCAGCACGGCAAGGGCCTGGTCACGGTGCTCACCGACGCCTGGATCTGGCAGAACCGCAACATCGAGCAGTACGACAACGCCTGGCTGCTCTGGTACCTGACCCAGGACAACCAGGTGACCCTGCTCTACCGCGCCGAACGCGACAGCCTCGCCACCCTGCTCGCCCGCCACTTCCCCGAGGCCCTGGCGGCAGCGCTGCTGTTGTTGCTCGCCGGCCTGTGGCGCGCAGGGCTGCGCCAGGGTCCCTTGCAGCCGGTGGCCAGCCGTTCGCGCCGGCAACTGGAGGAACACCTGCGCGCCGGCGCCGACTTCCTCCTCCGCCAGCGCGGCCACGTCGCCTTGCTGCACGGTCTGCAACGCGACATCCTGCGCAGGGCGCGGCGTCGCCACCCCGGTTTCGAACAGCTCGGCGTCGCCGAGCAATGGCAGATCCTCGGGCGCATGACCCGCCTGCCACCCAGCGCCATCAGCCAGGCCATGCGCCCATATCCGGCGCAGCGCCTTTCCGCTGCCGACTTCACCCGCCAGGTCGCCCACCTGCAAAGCCTCAGGAATGCCCTATGAGCGAACAGACGCCCGAACAACCGAGCACCGCGCCCAACCCGGCGCTCCAGCGCCAGCGCGCCAGCCAGCTGGCCCAGGCCCTGCGCACCGAACTGCAGAAAGCCCTGATCGGCCAGGGCGCAGTGATCGACGACGTGCTCACCGCGTTGCTCGCCGGCGGCCACGTGCTGGTGGAAGGCGTGCCGGGGCTCGGCAAGACCCTGCTGGTACGCGCCCTGGCGCGCTGCTTCGACGGCGGCTTCGCGCGCATCCAGTTCACCCCCGACCTGATGCCCAGCGACGTCACCGGCCACGCCGTATACGACCTCGCCAGCGAGCAGTTCAAGCTGCGCAAGGGGCCGGTGTTCACCCACCTGCTGCTGGCGGACGAGATCAACCGCGCGCCGGCCAAGACCCAGGCCGCCCTCCTGGAAGTGATGCAGGAGCGCCAGGTCACCCTGGAAGGACGCGCCCTGCCGGTGCCGCAGCCGTTCATGGTGCTGGCGACGCAGAACCCGATCGAGCAGGAAGGCACCTATCCGCTGCCGGAAGCCGAACTCGACCGCTTCATGCTCAAGCTGCGCATCGATTACCCGGCCGAAGCCGAGGAACAGACCCTGGTGCGCCAGGTGACCCGCTCCGCGCGCAGCGACATGCTCGACGTGGCCAACCTGCGGCCGCTGCTGAAGGACAAGGACGTTCTCGCCCTGCAGCGGATCGCCAGCGACCTGCCGATCGACGACCAGGTCCTCGACTATGCCGTGCGCCTGGCCCGCACCACCCGCAACTGGCCGGGCCTGGCCCTCGGCGCCGGACCTCGCGCGTCGATCGCCCTGGTCCGTTGCGGCCGGGCGCGGGCGCTGCTGCGCGGCGGCGAGTTCGTGGTGCCGGACGACATCAAGGGCTGTGCCCTGGCGGTCCTGCGCCATCGGGTCCGGCTGTCTCCGGAGCTGGACATCGAGGGGCTGTCGGTGGACCAGGTCCTGCAACAGTTGCTCGACCAGGTACCGGCCCCCCGCGTATGAAGCCATCGCGCGCCCTGCTGGCGCTGTTCGCCGCGCTCCTGCTGCTGGCCATCGGCCTGGGCAGCCTGTCGGCGCTCGGCCAGCGGTTGCCTGCGCAACTGCATACATTCTGGTGGGCGGCGCTCGCCGCGCTGCTCCTGCTCGGCCTGCTGGACGCCCTGTGGGCGCGCCGCCAGGCGGTGCCGAAGCTGAGCCGCCAGCTCAGCGGCAACCTGCCGCTGGGGCGCTGGAGCGAAGTGCGCCTGCATCTGCAGCACACCTATCGGCGTCCGGTTCGCCTGACCCTGTTCGATCACCTGCCGGCCGGCATGGATTTCGAGTACCTGCCGCAGGAGGTCGAACTGCGCCCGGGCGAAAGCACCGAGGTCGGCTACCGGGTGCGGCCGCTCAACCGCGGTCACTTCGTGTTTCCCCGCTGCGAGCTGGAACTGCCCAGCCCGCTGCGCCTGTGGCGGCAGCGCCGCTACCTGGAAGCACGCGGCGAGACCCGCGTCTACCCGGACTTCGCCCGCCTCTACGGCGCCGAACTGATGGCGGTCGACCACTGGCTCAACCAGATCGGCGTACGCGGCGGCCAGCGCCGCGGCCTCGGCCTGGAGTTCCACCAGTTGCGCGAATTCCGCGACGGCGACACCCTGCGCCAGATCGACTGGAAGGCCACCGCTCGCAAACGCACGCCGATCGCCCGCGAATACCAGGACGAACGCGACCAGCAGATCCTCTTCCTGCTCGACTGCGGCCGCCGCATGCGCAGCCAGGACGGCGACCTGTCGCACTTCGACCATGCCCTCAACGCCAGCCTGCTGCTGGCCTACGTGGCCCTGCGCCAGGGCGACGCGGTGGGCGCCATGACCTTCGCCGGCGACGACCGCCGGCATCTCCCCCCGGGCAAGGGCAGCGCCCAGCTCGGCGCGCTGCTCAACACCGTCTACGACCTGCAGACCAGCCAGCGTCCCGCCGATTTCCCGGAAGCCGTGCAGGCGGTGCTGTCCCGCCAGCGGCGGCGGGCCCTGGTGATCCTGGTAACCAACCTGCGCGACGAGGACGACGAAGAACTGCTCGGCGCGGTGAAACGCCTGGGCCGCCAGCACCGAGTGCTGGTCGCCAGCCTGCGCGAGGAAGTGCTCGACACCCTGCGCCACGAGCCGGTCGCCCGCTACGAGCAGGCGCTCGCCTACACCGGCACCATCGACTACCTGAATGCGCGCAACGGCCTCCACGAGAAGCTCGCGGCCCACGGCGTGCCAGTGCTCGATGCGCGTCCCAGCGAACTCGGGCCGGAGCTGATCAGCCGCTACCTGGGCTGGAAGCGCGCCGGCGTGCTTTGACGGATCAGACCGACTGCGGCTGGCGGGGGAAGCTGAAGTAGCGGCGCAGCGCCTCCACCAGTTCGAGGAATTCGGCGGGCGGCGCCAGCAGGTGGAAGCCGGAATCGAAATGACCGGGCGTGACGTCCTCGCAGGTCCACCGGCAGTCGGCGGAAAAATCGATGCATTGCGGGCGACCGCCCAGTCCCGGAACCTTCAGGCGCAGTTCGAAACGCGCGCCGACCAGCATCGGCAGTTGGCTGATCAGCAGCAGGCCGTCCTCGGAGACGTTGCCGATGTAGCCC
The DNA here is from genome assembly GCF_001815235.1 of Pseudomonas sp. HMSC065H01. Lineage (NCBI taxonomy): Bacteria > Pseudomonadati > Pseudomonadota > Gammaproteobacteria > Pseudomonadales > Pseudomonadaceae > Pseudomonas > Pseudomonas sp. HMSC065H01. The sequence goes on from NZ_KV819908.1 coordinate 14,708, forward strand.
ATCGGCTTATCGGTGATGCGATTGAACACCTTCAGGTAGCTGGGCAACTGATGGCGCTGGATATGTCGTTGAAGACCCATAATGGCATTTCGCTATGATTTGCAGTCCAGTATGACGATGCCGGCGCTCGGGGAACAAGCTCAGCGGCAGCGTTCGGACTCCCGCGAGGCCAGTTCGCGACGAATGGCGTCCAGCTCGGCATCGCTCAGGTAAACCGGCCCGCCGCCGGCGTCCTGCCGATAGAAGCGGCCGCCGCGTTCGAGCTGGGACAACTGTTGCCGCAAGCGCCCGCATTCCTCGGCCAGCGCAGCCTGGCGCTGGCCGGCACGTTCGGCGGCGGCGGTGCGTTCCTCGCGACGAGCATCGAAATACTCCTGGGTGCGCTGCTCGCGCTGGCGGGTCGCGGCGTCACGTTCCACCACCTGCGGCCTGACTTCGACGCGTTGCGCGCCGGCCGGTGGCGTGGCGGAGAAGTGTACCTTGCCCTGGGCATCGGTCCAGCGATAGATGTCCGCCTGCGCCAGCACGGGCATCAGGGCGACACAGAACCACAGGGCACGCATGCGAACCTCCTCCGTGAAATCCAGGGCGAAGCTTACCGGATAGACCGGTGTCCCATGCGACCGACGGTCAGCCTGAACGCCCGTCCAATCCCTCCCGGCCGCCTACAGGCGGGTCGGCACGGCGCTGGCCGAGGCCGGCGTCTCGCTCAGCCGGCCCAGCTGGCGCAACGTCTCCAGCCGCGCCTTGGCACGGTAGGCATATTCGCTGGTGGGGTAACGGGCGATGATGAAGTGGTAGGTCTGCGCCGCGTCGACGAACAGGCTCTGGCGTTCCAGGCACTGGCCGCGCAGCAGCGAGATTTCCGGCTGCAGGTAGGGCCGCGCGCGAATCCGCCGTTCGGCCCGCGACAGGTCGAGCATCACCTGTGCGCAATCGCCTTTGTCGTAGGCGCGGTAGGCCCCGTTCAGGTCGCTGTTCAGCGACCAGCTGTTACAACCGGTGGCACTCAGCGCCAGGCAGGCAACGATCAAGCTTCGCATAGGCATATCCTCCGTTGGGAACTGTATCGGCGCGTATTGGCGTGACTGAAGGGCCTGACTAGACTGGGATGCCCCTCGCCCAGGCGCCAAGGAGATGCCATGCGCTTCGCCCGCCGTCTCGTCCTGCTCCCGTTGCTGTCGCTGCTGGCCGCCTGCTCGCCGACCACGCCGCTGTTCGTCGCCCAGGTGACCACTGGCGAAGTCGCCGAATACAAGCAGATGAAGAGCAACCGCATGACCGCCGCCATCGAGGAGGAAGGCGACCTGCTGACCTACAGCGCCATGGCGATCCGCGACAACAGGAGCGCCGAGGCGGAAAAGCTCTACCTCACCGGCTACGACAATCGCCGCTACAGCGCCGAGGTGCGCGGTATCTCGCTGTACCAGATCGGCCTGATCTACATGAGCCGCTACAACGACCAGCGCGACGACGCCAAGGCCACCGACTACTTCCAGCGCGTGGTCCGCGAGTTCCCCGGCACCCACGCCGCCGAGCATGCCCAGGCGCGCCTGCTGGCAATGCGCCAGCGGGCCAGGGAGCCGGTGCAGAAGAGCGCTCGCGAATTGCTCGCCACCTGGAAGCCACAGCAGAACCTCGATCTCTACAAGACCAGCCTCGACCCGGACATGACCCTGCTGTCGCGCCGCGCGGTGCTCAAGGATCGGGTCGACGAAGCCGCCGAGCTCTACCTGCTGGCGGTCAACGATCCGGCGATTCCTGCCGGTATAAAGGAAAAAGCCCTCTACCAGCTCGGCCTGATGTACCTGGCGCCGGACAACCCGCACCCGAACCGCGACAAGGCAATCGAATACCTGCGTCGCCAGTTGCTCGACTATCCTGAAGGCGAATTGTCGAACAAGGCCGGCCGGCACCTCGACCAGGCGCTCAACGTGCAACCTCGCTGATCCCCGCCGGACTGACCCAGATCAAGCGCCCGTCGCGGCGCCTGGTCTGCAATGGCATTCCCGCCCAATGCCAGGAGCGTTGCCATGAACCTGCATAACCTGCTGGTGGTCGTCGACCCGAGCAGCGACGAACAGCCGGCCCTTACCCGTGCCCAGTGGATCGCCGAACGCAGCGGTGCCAGCGTCGAGTTGCTGCTGTGCGACTTCAACCCGGCGCTGGACGGCGGGCTGTTCTTCGACAGTCACTCGCTGCAGCGTGCCCGCGACCTTTACCTGGACGAACGGGTCACCTGGCTGGAGCAGCTTTCCATGCCGCTGCAGCAGGCCGGCATCCGCACTCAGGTCGAGGCCCAGTGGGGCAAGCCGCTGGACCGGATGGTCCTGCAACGGGTCGGCGAAACCCGGCCCGACCTGGTCCTCAAGAGCACCCGCAAGCACAACCTGCTGCGCCGCCTGCTACTGGGTAACAGCGACTGGCAATTGATCCGCCACTGCCCGCAGCCGCTCTGGCTGGTCCATCACGACGCCTGGCGCGGCCAGCGCCTGTGCGCGGCGCTCGACCCGCTGCATGCCAGCGACAAGCCGGCCGCCCTCGATCACCGGCTGATCGCCGCCGCCCGCCAGCTCGAAGCCAGCCTGGGGCTGCGCGCCGACTACCTGCATACCCACGCGGCGTTGCCGCGCAGCCTGCTGTTCGACGCGGAAATGCTCGCCGGTTACGAGCGTTTCGTGCTGCAACATGAGGAACGTCACCGCCAGGCCTTCGACGACCTGCTGGCAGCCTACCCGGAGATCGCCGCGGAGCGCCGCCACCTGCTGGCCGGCTATGCCGAGCAGGCGATCCCCGACTTCGTCCGGGCCAACGACATCGACCTGCTGCTGATGGGCGCGGTCGCCCGGGGGCACCTGGACAACGCACTGATCGGGCAGACCGCCGAACGCGTCCTGGAGGAGGTGGAATGCGACCTGCTGGTGCTCAAACCGACAAATGACATCTGATGCAGATAGTATGACTCCGCAGTCGCCGCCGAGCCTCGCCGGTGGTAGCCTGCACGCCAGCGTTATCCAAGGAGTCCTTTGCATGTCCGTTCGCCGCACCAAAATCGTCGCCACCCTCGGCCCAGCCAGCAATTCCCCGGAAGTGCTGGAGCAACTGATCCTGGCCGGGATCGACGTCGCCCGCCTCAACTTCTCCCACGGCACCCCCGATGAACACCGCGCCCGCGCCAGGCTGGTGCGCGAACTGGCGGCCAAGCACGGCCGCTTCGTCGCCCTGCTCGGCGACCTGCAAGGACCGAAGATCCGCATCGCCAAGTTCGCCAACAAGCGCATCGAATTGCAGGTCGGCGACAAGTTCCGCTTCTCCACCAGCCACGCCCGCGACGCCGGTACCCAGGAAGTGGTCGGCATCGACTACCCGGACCTGGTGAAGGACTGCGGGGTCGGCGATGAACTGCTGCTGGACGACGGCCGGGTGGTGATGGTGGTCGAGGAAGTCGCCGCCGACGAACTGCGCTGCCGGGTGCTGATCGGCGGCCCGCTGTCCGACCACAAGGGCATCAACCGCCGCGGCGGCGGTCTCACCGCGCCGGCGCTGACCGACAAGGACAAGGCCGACATCAAGCTGGCCGCGGACATGGACCTGGACTACGTGGCCGTTTCCTTCCCGCGCGACGCCAAGGACATGGAATACGCCCGCCGCCTGCTCACCGAGGCCGGAGGCAAGGCCTGGCTGGTAGCCAAGATCGAGCGCGCCGAGGCGGTCGCCGACGACGACGCACTCGACGGCCTGATTCGTGCCAGCGACGCGGTAATGGTGGCCCGTGGCGACCTCGGCGTGGAAATCGGCGATGCCGAGCTGGTCGGCATCCAGAAGAAGATCATCCTGCACGCCCGCCGCAACAATAAAGTGGTGATCACCGCGACCCAGATGATGGAGTCGATGATCCACAGCCCGATGCCGACCCGCGCGGAAGTCTCCGACGTGGCCAACGCCGTGCTCGACTACACCGACGCGGTGATGCTCTCAGCGGAAAGCGCCGCCGGCGAGTACCCGGTGGAAGCGGTGAAAGCCATGGCCCGCGTCTGCCAGGGCGCCGAGAAGCACCCGACCAGCCAGAAATCCAGCCATCGCCTCGGCCAGACTTTCGACCGCTGCGACGAGAGCATCGCCCTGGCGTCGATGTACACGGCCAACCACTTCCCGGGGATCAAGGCGATCATCTGCCTGACCGAAAGCGGCTTCACCCCGCTGATCATGTCGCGCATCCGCTCGTCGGTACCGATCTACGCCTACTCCCCGCACCGCGAGACTCAGGCTCGCGTGGCGATGTTCCGCGGCGTGGAAACCATCCCCTTCGACCCGGCGGCGCTGCCGGCGGAGAAGGTCAGCCAGGCCGCGGTCGACGAGTTGCTCAAGCGCGGCGTGGTGACCAAGGGCGACTGGGTGATCTTGACCAAGGGCGACAGCTACACCGCCCAGGGCGGCACCAACACCATGAAGGTGCTGCACGTCGGCGACCTGCTGGTATAAGCGCACGTCGCGGCGGATAACGCCCGTGGCGTTATCCGCCCTACGGACCGGCGCTCCGCTAGCCCAACGTGGTGTAGGGCGAATAACCGCTACGCGGTTATCCGCCGTTTCAGCCGCATCGCGGCGAATAACGCCTGGGGCGTTATCCGCCCTACGGATCGTCGCTCCGCTGGCCCAACAGCGGTGTGCTCAGGCGAACCTGGAGAAATCCGGCTGGCGCCGGTGCATGAAGGCGCTGAGCGCCTCGATCGCCTCGGGCGAGCGCAGTCGGGTACTGAAGATATCGCCTTCCTCGGCGATCACCCGGCGAAGCTCCTCGATAAACGGCGCTTTCATCAGGCGCTTGCTCTCCACTACCGCCGAGGGCGCCAGGTGCAGGAAGCGCCGGGCCGCATCGCGGGCGTGCTCCAGCACCGTGGCGCCATCCTCCAGCGCCGCATTGGCCAGGCCCCAGGCCGCCGCCTGCTCGCCGCTGAAGTCCTGGCCGAGCATCAGCAATTCCGCAGCCCTGGCATGACCGAGCATGCGCGGCAGGATCAGGCTCGAGCCGAACTCCGGTGTCAGGCCGAGGTTGACGAACGGCATCTTCAATCGCGCATTGCGACCGACGAAGACCAGGTCGCAATGCAGCAGCAGGGTGGTGCCGATACCCACCGCCGGTCCGTTCACCGCGGCGATCACCGGCTTGGGGAATTCCAGCAGGGCGCTCATGAAGCGGCCGACCGGGCTGTCGCGCAGGGATGGCGGTTGCTCGAGGAAGTCGAGGATGTCGTTGCCGCTGGTGAAGCAGGCATCGCCGCCAGTGATCAGCACTACCCGCACAGCCGTATCGGCCTGCGCCTCCAGCAGCGCCTCGGCCATCCGACTGTACATCGCGCGGGTCAGCGCGTTCTTCTTGTCCTGGCGGTCCAGGCGCAGGGTCAGCAGCCCCGCTTCGCGTTCGACCCGAATCAGCTCGCTCATCGTCACTCCAGGGATGCGGCGCAGGGCCGCGGCAATGGCTGCAAGGCACCGCCACCGCGCCGCGTCAGGCGTGGGGCAGGAACAGGTCCGCCAGGGTCTGGCTACGCGGTACGCCGGCCAGGTAGAGATGCCGGGCGAAGCGTTCGACGCTGGCGGGTTGGCCGCAGAGTAAGGCCATGCTGCGCCGCGGAACAAGGCGGAGATCGGCCAAGGCAGAGGGCAACTGCGCCGCCGACACCAGGTTGACGCGCACTTGCGGATGACGCCCGGCCAACTCCGCCAACTCGCTCGCCAGGTAGTGGTCGCGCGCCAGGTGCAGCAACTGGATCGGCGCCTGGTGTTCCGCGCGCAAGGCCTCGCGAAGTATCCCCCAGAGCGGCGCCAGCCCGGTGCCGGCGGCCATCAGCAACAGCGGTCGCTCCTGCCAGTCCGGCTCGTAGCGCAACGCCCCGCCGCGCAACTCGCCCAGACGCAGGAGCGCGCCAGGCGCCAGGCGCCGGGCGCGGTCGCAGAACGCGCCGGGAGCGCTACAGTCGATGTGGAACTCCAGCCATGGGTCCTCGTGAGGCAGGCTGGCCAGCGAATAGGGACGCGCCACGCCATCGTCGCTCCACAGCAGCAGGTGCTGCCCGGCGCGATAGCGCAAGGGCCGCTCCGGCTCCAGGCGCAGGCGCAGCACATCGCCCAGCCAGTGGCAGGCTACGACCCTGGCCGGCAGCCCGTCGCGCTCAGGATCGAAAGGCTGCAACACGAGGTCGCCGAGCACCCGGCACTGACAGGCCAGCCGCCAGCCCGCTTCGCGCCGTGCCGGATCGAGCGCCTCCGGGAGGGTGTCGTCCACCTCGCCCTGCAGGCAATGCACCAGGCAGGCGTGGCAACTGCCGGCGCGGCAGCTATGGGGCACGGCGATGCCGCCGGCGAGCAGCGCATCCAGCAGGTTGCTGCCGGCGGCGACGGCAAGGCGTCGCTCGCCGACCCGTATGTCAGGCACTGGTGACCTCCCAGGTGGCGTCGCAGCGGTTTCGTCCGCCGCGCTTGGCACGGTAGAGCGCCTGGTCGGCCCGCTGCAAGGCCTCGTCGAGATCGTCGTCGGCATACAGCAGGGTCATGCCCACCGAAAGGCTCAGGGTATCCACCGTGACCCCGACCGGTTCCGCCTGTTGGAACGCCAGGCGCAGGCGCTCGCAACAGCTTTCCAGCTGTTCCGCGTCGGCGTGGGGCAGCAGCAGGACGAACTCCTCGCCGCCGTAACGGGCCAGGACGTCGCCATCGCGCAGACAGGAACGCGCCACCGCGGCGAAGGTCTGCAGGACCCGATCGCCGGCGGCGTGGCCGTGGCGGTCGTTGATCCGCTTGAAGTGATCGAGGTCGATCAGCGCCAGGCCGTGCTGCCGGTTCGGCAGCAGGTCTTCCAGCGCCCGGCTGGCCATGCGCATGAAATGCCGGCGGTTGAACAGACCGGTGAGTTCGTCGGTGGCCACCAGGTCTTCCAGTTGGCGCATCATGCCGCGCAGCGTGTCCTGGTGCGCCTGCAAGGCATAGCGGCGCTGGCGCATGCGTTGCCGCATCGCCTGTATGTAGCTGGCGAACAGGCTCAGCCAGACCATTACGATGAACATCACGAGCACCTGCAATGCAGCCCGGCCCGGTAGCTCGAGACGCTGCTGCAAGGCCTCTACCAGGTAGATGCCGGAAAAAGCGATGAACGCCAGCGCCGCACAGCGGGCGAAGACCCGCGGCGGCAGTTGGAACACGCCGAACAGCAGGGCCAGCACGTAGAACACCATGAAGGTGCCGCGCAGGCTGTCGACGTGGTAGAGGAAATAGGTCAGCCAGGCGATCGCCACCAGCACCTGCGGCTCGGTCAGGCTGGGATCGGCGTAACGCAGGTTGCGTCCGCTGGCGAACAGCCAGAGGAAGGCCAGTTGGCAAGCCACCACCAGGGTGGTGCTGGCCGCCGCGGTGGTCGGCGCTGCGCGGTAGAAGCCGCTGAGTAGCGCCAGCCAGAGCAGGACCAGGCCGAGCAGGTAGGTGCCTGCGGCCATGCCGAACCGGCGGAGCAAGAGCTTTTGCAGCGCACGCTGTTTCAGGGGAGGCTTGTCTGTGCGCATGGGCTCCGTCCCGTAATGGCACCTGGCCGCAATGTACCCTGCCCCCTGCGGGTTGCCTAGTCGAACGAACTGCCAGCTAGCGGACCGCGGATTTATCGGCCGACCAGCCGGCTGGCCGACCAAGGTCTGATCGTCGGCGCGTGCGCCCGTCTCGCCGGAACGGCTATACTGTCGCGCCTTTTTTGCGCCGGTGCCTGACCGGCGCGCTCCTCGGCTGCGGCCGGCTCCGTGACCCTGCCCCGCATCCGAATTACCCGCCTGAAGAGGACCGTGCTCCATGGCCGTGATCAAGCAAGACGACCTGATCCAGAGCGTCGCCGATGCCCTGCAGTTCATCTCCTACTACCACCCGGTCGATTTCATCCAGGCCATGCATGAGGCCTACCTGCGCGAAGAATCGCCGGCTGCCCGCGACTCCATGGCGCAGATCCTGATCAACTCGCGCATGTGCGCCACCGGCCACCGCCCGATCTGCCAGGACACCGGGATCGTCACCGTGTTCGTCCGGGTCGGCATGGACGTGCGCTGGGACGGCGCTACCATGAGCGTCGACGATATGATCAACGAAGGCGTGCGTCGCGCCTACAACCTGCCGGAGAACGTCCTGCGCGCCTCGATCCTGGCCGACCCGGCCGGCGCGCGGAAGAACACCAAGGACAACACGCCGGCGGTGATCCACTACTCCATCGTTCCCGGCGACAAGGTCGAGGTCGATGTCGCGGCCAAGGGCGGCGGCTCGGAGAACAAGTCGAAGATGGCCATGCTCAACCCGTCCGACTCGATCGTCGACTGGGTGCTGAAGACCGTACCGACCATGGGCGCCGGCTGGTGCCCGCCGGGCATGCTCGGCATCGGCATCGGCGGTACCGCGGAGAAAGCAGCGGTGATGGCGAAGGAGGTCCTCATGGACCCGATCGACATCCACGAACTAAAGGCCCGCGGCCCGCAGAACCGCATCGAGGAACTGCGCCTGGAGCTGTTCGAGAAGGTCAACCAGCTGGGCATCGGTGCCCAGGGCCTGGGCGGCCTGACCACCGTGCTCGACGTCAAGATCATGGACTACCCGACCCACGCCGCCTCGCTGCCGGTGTGCATGATCCCCAACTGCGCCGCGACCCGCCACGCCCACTTCGTGCTCGACGGCTCCGGCCCCGCCGAACTGGAAGCGCCGTCGCTCGACGCCTACCCGGAGATCGTCTGGGAAGCCGGCCCGTCCGCGCGCCGCGTCGACCTGGACAAGATCACCCCGGAAGAGGTGCAAAGCTGGAAACCGGGCGAGACCCTGCTGCTCAACGGCAAGATGCTCACCGGCCGCGACGCCGCGCACAAGCGCATGGTCGACATGCTGAACAAGGGCGAAACGCTGCCGGTGGACCTGAAAGGCCGCTTCATCTATTACGTCGGCCCGGTCGATCCGGTCGGCGACGAGGTGGTCGGCCCGGCCGGTCCCACCACCGCCACCCGGATGGACAAGTTCACCCGCCAGATCCTCGAACAGACCGGCCTGCTGGGCATGATCGGCAAGTCCGAGCGCGGTCCCATCGCCATCGAGGCGATCAAGGACAACAAGGCGGTATACCTGATGGCCGTCGGCGGCGCCGCCTATCTGGTCGCCCAAGCGATCAAGAAGTCCAAGGTGCTGGCCTTCGCCGAACTGGGCATGGAAGCGATCTACGAGTTCGAGGTAAAGGACATGCCGGTCACCGTCGCGGTTGACACCAACGGCGAGTCGGTGCACATCACCGGCCCAGCGGTCTGGCAGAAGAAGATCGCCGAAAGCCTGGCGGTCGAGGTCAAGTAAGCCTGCTCCGTCCCTGAAAAAGCCCGGCCCCGCGCCGGGCTTTTTCGTACGGCCACTGGCCGGAGCCTGGGCTGGCAGCGCCGCAGGCGCCTTGGTTCAGCCGAACCAGAAATACAGCAAGGTCAGGTTCGCCGCCGAGATCAGGCCGAACAACGACCAGGCCAGCGCGCTGACCCAGCGCGGGTTGACGAACTCCCCCATGAGGCCCCGGTCGCTGCTGAAGCGAATCAGCGGCCACAGGGCGAACGGCAATTGCAGGCTGAGCACCACCTGGCTGAGCACCAGCAGCTTGCCTACCGCGGCTTCGCCCAGCCAGAGCACGCCGATCAAGGCCGGCACCAGGGCCAGGCCGCGGGTGATCAGGCGCCGCTGCCAGCAGGGAATCTTCGCCCGGAGGAAACCCTCCATCACCACCTGCCCGGCAATGGTGCCGGTGAAGGTCGAGCTTTGCCCCGCCGCCAGCAGGGCGAAGCCGAACAGGAAGCTGGCCAGGGCGCCGCCCACCAACGGGTCGAGCAGGTGGTAGGCGTCCTGGATCTCCACCACCTCGGTATGGCCGCTACCGTGGAAAGCCGCGGCGGCGAGGATCAGGATCGCCGCATTGACCAGCAGCGCCAGGGACAGCGAGCCGATGGTGTCGAGCCGGGAAAAGCGGATCGCCGAGCGTTTGCTCGCCGCGTCGTCGCCGCTGACCCGGGTCTGCACCACGGACGAATGCAGGTAGAGGTTGTGCGGCATCACCGTCGCGCCGAGGATGCCGATCGCCAGGTACAGCGGCTCCTGGCTGCTCAGGGTGTCCCAGGACGGCCGCAAGCCGGCGGCGACATCCGGCCAGTAGGGGCCGATCAGCACCAGTTCGACGAAGAAACACGCGCCGATGGTCGCGATCAGCCCCAGCACTATGGCCTCCAGGCGGCGGAAGTTGGCGCCCTGCAGGGCCAGCACGATCAGGGTATCGAAGGCGGTGAGGACCACCCCGGTGGTAATCGAGACGCCCAGCAGCAGGTGGAAGGCCAGCGCCGCGCCGAGCACCTCGGCAAGGTCGGTAGCGACGATCGACAGTTCCGCCAGCAGCCATTGGCCACGCGCCACGCCAGGGCGGTAGCGCTCCCGGGAGAGCTGCGCGAGGTCGCGGCCGGTGGCGATGCCCAGGCGCGAACAGAGGCTTTGCAGGAGCATCCCGGAAAAGCTCGCCAGCACCACTACGAACAGCAGCGCGTAGCCGAAGCGCGAGCCCGCCTCGATGGCGGTGGCCCAGTTGCCGGGGTCCATGTAGCCGACCGAGACCAGCAGGCCGGGGCCGACGAACAGCGCCAGCTTGCGCAGCGGCGAGGCGTCGGCCGGCACCGCCACGCTGTGGCTGACCGCCGAGGGACAGAACGGCGCGGTGGCCGTGGTGGGCAGGGAGTATTTCACGAGGCGACGCCGGATCGGGGGAGGAAGTGCGACCAGCCTAAACGTTTCACCCCGGTCGCGTCTTCCCTCGCCTCAGGCCTGGGCGCGCTGGCCGACCAGGCTCAGCTCGGCGACTTTCTCGCGCCGCTGCGCCAGGTAGCGGGTGCAACTGACACGCAGGAAGGAGGCGAAGTTGAGCACCTCGCCGCGATAGTCCATCACTTCCTCGTAGAGATTGGTGATCAACTGGTTGGTGCTCAGGCCCTCGCCTTCGGCGATTTCCCGGAGGATGTCCCAGAACTGGTTCTCCAGGCGCAGGGTGGTCACCACCCCGCGGATGCGCAAGGAACGCGAGCGCGATTCATAGAGGATCGGATCGGCTTTCACATAGAGTTCGCACATGCGCGGGGGTCTCCTGGGTCTCAGTGGCTGATGCGGGTGCCGAGCGCCTCGAGGAAGCGCGCCAGCCACGCCGGATGCGCCGGCCAGGCCGGAGCGGTGACCAGGTGGCCGTCGACGTGGGCCTGGTCCGGCGGAAGGTCGACGTACTCGCCGCCGGCCAGCCGCACCTCCGGGGCGCAGGCCGGATAGGCGCTGCACGCCCGCCCTTGCAGAACGCCGGCGGCGGCCAGCAGCTGGGCGCCATGGCAGACCGCGGCGATCGGCTTGCGCGCGGCATCGAAGTCACGCACCAGAGCCAGCACCTGCTCGTTCAGGCGCAGGTATTCGGGCGCGCGGCCGCCGGGGATCAGCAGGGCATCGTAATCCTCGGCGCGGGCCTGGGCAAAGTCGGCATTGAGGGTGAAGTTGTGGCCCGGCTTCTCGCTGTAGGTCTGGTCGCCTTCGAAATCGTGGATGGCGGTGCGCACGCTTTGCCCGGCCCGCTTGTCCGGACACACCGCATGCACCTGGTGGCCCACCATCTGCAGGGCCTGGAACGGGACCATGGTTTCGTAGTCTTCGGCATAGTCGCCGACCAGCATCAGGATCTTCTTCGCAGCCATCACGCGCACTCCTTCGGGCAGGGCCCGGTCATACCGGGGATGCACCTAAGGTAGCCAATCCGCAGGGGGACGCGGGTAATAGACGGTTACTACACGCGTGCCGGGTTCAGATGCCGATCTTGTCCAGGGCCCGCCCGACGCCTTCCCAGAACGAGCGCTGCACGCGTTTCCGGTAGCCGCTGGCGGCGAACTGCATGGGCTCCTGGACCTGGTGGGTAGTGCCGATTTCCGCAGCGCCGAGATCGGCCGCCACCAATTGCAGCGGGCCATCGCCCTCACCCGCCGGGTGCTCGCTCTTCGGTGGCGGGTTGAGTTCGTCGTAGCGCAGGTAGTAGACCGAGCCGGCCCTGGCCTCGAGCATGAAGCTGGCGATGCGGGTGAAATCCATCGGACCGTCGGCGAACAGGGTCCAGAAGCTGCCCGCCAGCGGCCGGCGCATTTCCAGCTTGTAGCTGCCGGTCTCGAACTCGAACGCCAGGTAGCCGTTGCTCGGCAGGCTGCCGATCAGTTCGTTGTTGAGGAAGATCCCCGGCGCCTCGAGTTCCTCGTCCGCCCACTGGCTCCGCGGACGGTAGAGGTAGACGGTGGCGTGGCTGGCATCGGCGCTCGGATGGGCGACGAAGGCCGGTCCGTCCACCGCACCGAAGAACGCGCCGGGCGTGCTGCAGCCGACCAGGCTCGCGACGATCGACAGGGCCAGCGACAGGCTGCGCAGCATGCTCCATCCCTCTTCTTATGGTTATCCGCGCAGCATAACCAGCCGGGCCGGGCCTGCCACCCGTCGAAAGTCCGGTTCTCCGGGAGAACGGCCTCAGGCCGGGCGCGGCACCTTGGCCAGCGCCGGCGCCGGCATCAGCCGGCGCACCAGCCACTTGCGCACCGGCACCACGCCGCGCTCCTGGAACAGCACGCAGAACGCCACCAGCAGGACCAGGAACAGCGGGTAGTAGAGCAGCGACGATGGCAGCGCGGCCGCCGCCTCGGTGCAGGCGCGCCAGTCGTCGAGACAACGCCCCGGCACGGCGATAAGGCGCTCGCTACGGGAGAACAGGGTGAACATCGGCACATGCAGGGCGAACAGCGACAGCGAGGCGGCCCCCAGGCGCGGCGACCAGTGGCGGACGAAAGCGCTCTTCGGGTCGGCGGGCAGCGCGCAAAGGCACACCAGCAGCAACTGGGCCGGTAGCAGCAGGCCGTTGTGCAGCAGGAAGTACCAATGTTTGGCGCCCTGGGTGAACAGGTAGTCGGCCACCAGGAAGGCCGCCACCATCAGCGCCACCAGCGCGGCCAGCAGGCCGCGTCCCGGCACCATGCCACGGTCGCGGTAGCCGCGGAACAACCCGTAGGCCAGGATGCCGCCAAGGAATTCCGGCAGGCGCAGCAACGGATTGCGGTGCAGCAGGCCGGTCCAGGGGATCCCGTAGCTCTCGCTGGCCACCACCAGCGCCGGCGGGATCAGGTAGACCAGCCAGACCAGCGCCAGCACCTTCCACTTGTGCCGGCTGCGCATCAGCCGCGGGGCGACGAAGGGAAACGCCAGGTAGAAGAACATCAGCGTCGACAGCGACCACAACGGCGCGTTGAAGGTCAGGTAATAGGGATTCCAGGCCTGCAGCAGGAGGATCTGCAGGATGCTGTTGACGAACAGTTCGGTGTTGCTCATCCAGTGCAGGAAGAGTTCCGGGTGGGTGCGGCCGAGCACTTCGTTGGTGTCGTAGATGACGAAGCGCGGGGTGGCCTTGTCCAGCTCGGGACCGATTCCCAGGTGGCTGAGGGCCAGCAACACCAGGATCGACAGCAGCAGGGAGAACAGGTGCAGCGGATAGAGATTGGACAGTCGCTTGGTCCAGAAGCTGCGGGCGCTTTCGCGCAACCGGCCGCTGCGTGCGTAGACATGGGCCAGGAGGAAGCCGGAAAGCACGAAGAAGGTACTGGTGGCGAAGAACCCCAGGCTGGTCAGTTCGTCGAGACCGGGAAACTTCTGCTCTTTCGGATAGGTATGCAGGGTGTGGTACACCACCACGTACAGGCCGAGCAGGAAGCGCAACCATTCCAGTCCGATGAAACGTTCCTTGGAGTCGGGCGTTGCCACGCATCTCTCCTTTGTCATTGTAATGGGCGGTCCGGGGTAGACCCGCAAGCTCCCCGGCAAGTTTCACCGGGCCGGCCAGCGGCTACGAACGGCCGCTCCCTAGCGCCGGCGGTCGAGGAAATTCACCACTACCCGGTCAAGCCAACCCCACAGGCGCTGGTGCAGGCGCATCCACAGGGGTCGCGCGCGCCACATCGCCAGGGTCACCTCGCGGCTGTCGGCGAAGTCCGCCAGCAGGCTCGCCGCCGCCTCATTGGTGAAGTCCGGGTCGAGGGCCTCGAGATTGGCGTCGAGGTTGAAGCGTAGATTCCAATGATCGAAGTTGCAGGAGCCGACGCTCACCCAATCGTCGACCATGACCATCTTCAGGTGCAGGAAGCGCGGCTGGTATTCGTGGATGCGCACGCCGGCGCGCAGCAGGCGCGGGTAGTAGCGCTGCCCGGCATAGCGCACCGGGGCGTGGTCGGTGAGCCGCCCGGCCAGCAGCAGGCGCACCTCCACGCCGCGCTGGGCGGCCTTGCGCAGGGCCCGGCGAACCTTCCAGGTCGGCAGGAAGTACGGCGTCGCCAGCCAGATCCGTCGGCGCGAGCCGTTCAGCGCGCGGACCAGCGATTGCAGGATGTCGCGGTGCTGGCGGGCGTCGGCGTAGGCCACCCGGCCCAACCCACGGGCCGCCCCCGGCTGCGGCGGAAGGCGGGTAAGGGTCATGCCCTCGCGGGGCTTCCAGGCTTTCTCTTCGAGACAGGCCAGCCATTGCCGCTCGAACAGCGCCGCCCAGTCCGCCACCACCGGGCCGTCCATCTCGACCATCACCTCGCGCCAGGCGCTGACGTCGCTGACCGGTTCCCAGAATTCGTCGGTGATCCCGGCGCCGCCGACATAACCGAGGCGCCCGTCCACCAGCAGCAGCTTGCGATGGTCGCGGTAGAGATTGCCGCCAGTCAGCTTCCAGCGCAGCGGGTTGTACAGCCGCAGTTCGCCGCCGGCCTCGCGCAGGCGCTGGATCCAGGCGCTGCCCAGGCCGAGGCAGCCGAAGCCGTCGAACAGGCAGCGCACGGCGACGCCCCGGCGGCGGGCATCCAGCAGGGCGACGAGAAACAGTTCGGCGCAATGCCCGTCTTCCACCAGGTACAGCTCCAGCTCGATGCTCCGCTGCGCCGCCTCGATGGCCAGCAGCATGCGCGGGAAGAACCGCACGCCGTCATTGAGCAGGGCGAAGCGGTTGTCGCTGCGCCAGGGAAAGACCGGGCCGCTCACCGCGAAGTGAAGATCAGCACGGCGCCGACCGGCACCGAGAGCCCGATGCTGCCGGCGCCGGCCAGCTTGCGCAGGGTCTCGATGCCGGGGGCGAGGTCGAAGTCGGCGGCGTCCAGCACCAGCGGCGACAGGGTCACCACCTGGAAGCGATGCTCGTCCAGGCGGGTCACCAACAGGTCGCTGGCGTAGCTCTTGCGCTTGCCGTGCAGGCTGACGGTCACCGGCTGGCGCATTTCCAGTTGCACGCCGTCGGCCAGCTCGACGATCGGCGCCAGGTCGAGCTGGGCGGTGATCTCCGCCTCGGCGAAGCGCTTGGTCTCGAACAGATGCTCGCGGATGCGTTCGTCGCGCAGCGGGATGTCGGTGCTCACCGAGTCCAGCTCGACGCGCAGGCGCGCCTGCCCCTTGTCGTCGACCTTGCCGTGCATGACCAGGAAGCGGCCGACTTCCGAAAGGGTAGCGTTCTTGGTGGAGATGAAACTGAGTCGCGACGACTCGTAGTCCAGGTACCAGGCGGCCTGGACCGGCAAGGCCAGGAGGGCCAGGCCGAGGCAGATCAACTTGTGCATGCGGGCTCCCTTTGCGTCCGGCGCCACCTTAAACCGGCCGCCTGGGAGCAGGCAAACTCCCGCGTCAGTCGAGCGCGTGCTGCAACTGACTGACGGTATCGGCCAGGGTTCCCAGGTGCCGGCGGCGCACCCGTTCGACGCAATCCTGGTCGCGCGGCCAGTGCAGCGCCACGCTGCCGAGCAGGCGACCCTGGGCGCGTACCGGCAAGGCCACCGCGCGGATCAGGAACGGCAGGCGCACCGGATACTCCCAGTGTCCCTCGGTACGCTCGCCGTAGCCCTGGCCGTGGGCCTGCTCGCGGGTGCGCAACCAGAGGTCCTCGTCTACCTGGTGCTGGCGCGCCAGGCGGCGCACCTCGCTGTCTGCCAGTTCGCCCAGGCAGGCCTTGCCCATGGCCGAATGGAACAGGCTGGCGTGCTGGCCGACCACCAGCCGGTTGGCCGGGTAGCGCTTGCGCAGGACGCCGGGCACCGAGCTTTCCGCCACCAGCAGGCGGTCGCCGTCGAGAATCGACAAATCGGCGACCAGCCCGGTGCGCTCGCTCAACTCCACCAGCAGCGGCGCGGAACGCTCCACCACCTGGCAACGGAAGCGCTCGGCGGCGTCACCGTAGAGGCGGGTGGAACGCAGCCGGTAGCGCCGGTCGGTCAAGCCGCGGTACAGCCAGCCCTGCTCCAGCAGGGTATGCAGCAGCCGCGACACCGTGGCCTTGGGCAGTTCGGTCAGGTAATGCAGTTCCTCGAGCCCCAGCGCCTGGTGCTGGCCCAGCAGATCGAGGATCGCCAGCGCCCGCTCCACCGAACGCACGGTTCCCGCCTCTTCTCTTTCCGGCATGACGACACCTCCACCGTCGACAGACCGTTATGGCAAAGCAAGATGCAGGCCCAGGTCATGTAGGAAGAATCTGCGAATACGCCAGCATTGCTCCGCGGCCTAGTCGATGCCCCCTGGAGCCTCGAGCATCGCCGGCGGACGGCGGCTGACCCAACGGGTCAGGCCCTCGTGGGCATGGGCCAGTTGCAGCACCGCCAGGTCGGCCTGCGCCGGGCCGATTATCTGCAATCCCATCGGCAGGCCCGCCGCGCCGAAGCCGATCGGTACGCTGATCGCCGGCAAACCGGCCAGGGTCGGGCCGATCACCACCTCCATCCAGCGGTGATAGGTGTCCATCGGCCGCCCGGCGACCTGCCGCGGCCACGCCGTTTCTGCATCGAAAGGAAACACCTGGGCGCTGGGCAGCAAGAGGAAATCGTAACGTTCGAACAGACGCGCCAGCGCCCGATACCAGTCGCTGCGATCCAGCGAGGCGCGATAGACCTCGGTGGCGCCGAGGCCGAGCCCGGACTCCACTTCCCACTGCGCCTCCGGCTTGAGCCGGACGCGCCGTGCGGGATCGGCGTAAAGCTCGCCAAGCGAGCCCTGCACCAGCCACTGGCGATGGACCAGCCAGGTGCGCCACAGGCGCTCCAGGGGATAGTCCGGCAGGCACGCCTCGACGTCGCAGCCCAGCTCGGCGAAATCGCCCAGCGCGGCTTCGCAAAGCTCCAGCACGCCCTCCTCCATCGGCAGGTAGCCGGCGTAGTCGCCGAGCCAGCCGAGCCGGGCTCCGCGGAAATCGCGCCCGAGGTCGTCGGCGAACCTGCGCGGATCGTCGCGCAACGACAGCGGACAGCGCGGATCGTAGCCGGCCTGGGTGGCCAGCAGCCGGGCCAGGTCCGCCACGCTGCGCCCCATCGGGCCTTCGGTGGCCAGTTGCTGGACGAACAGTTCCGCTTGCGGGCCGTGCGGCACCCGTCCCTGGGACGGGCGGAAGCCGTAGACGTTGTTGTAGGCGGCGGGGTTGCGCAGCGAACCCATCATGTCGCTGCCGTCGGCCACCGGCAGCATGCGCAGCGCCAGCGCCACCGCCGCCCCACCGCTGCTGCCGCCGGCGATCCGCGCCGGATCGTAGGCATTGCGGGTGGTGCCGAACAGCGGGTTGTAGGTCTGCGAGCCGA
>NZ_KV819908.1:32479-193190 GCF_001815235.1 Pseudomonas sp. HMSC065H01
CCGAACAGCGGGTTGTAGGTCTGCGAGCCGAGCCCGAACTCCGGTACGTTGGTCTTGCCGATGACGATCGCACCGCTGCTCTTCACCCGCTCGACGACGATGGCGTCGTGCTCCGGCACCTGCCCGGCGAACAGCGGCGAACCCAGGGTGGTAGGAATGCCGGAGGTGGCGGCGAGGTCCTTGATCGCCTGCGGCATGCCGTGCATCCAGCCCAGCCATTCGCCGCGCGCCAGTTGCCGGTCGCGCTCGTCGGCCTGGGCGAGCAGGCGGCTTTCCGCCTGCAGCGAGACGATGGCGTTGACCCGCGGGTTGAACCGTTCGATCTGCGCCAGGTAGGCCTGCATGACCTCGCGGCAGGACAGTTCGCGTCGGCGGATCGCCGCGGACAGCGGCAGCGCGTCAAGCGCGACGATTTCCTCGTGGCCGTCGCTTCGATGGCGGGTGGCGCTCATTCACAGACTCCTTGCCGGCTTGCCCAGGGCCGGTTCACGGGGGCGCGGGGCGGGCGTCGCGCCCTCCCGCAGATAGAGGGTGGCGAGCAGCCCGAGGAAGGCCGCGCCGAGCACGTAGAACGCCGGCGCCACTGGCGAGCCGCCGACCTCGGTGAGCCAGGTGACGATGAACGGAGCGAAACCGCCGAACAGCATCACCGCCAGGTTATACGCCACCGCCAGGCCGGTGGAACGCACCCGCACCGGAAACTGCTCGGCCACCGCGGTCGGCGCCGGGCCGAAGAAGCCGCCGATCGCCGTGCACAGCAACAGTTGCATCAGCAGCAGGCGCCCCAGGCTCGGCGCCGCGGCGACCCAGGCGAACAGCGGATAGACCATGAGCATGAAGGCCAGGGTCGCGACCAGCAGCACCGGGCGCCGCCCGACCCGGTCGGAGAGTCCCCCAGCCAACGGGATCACCAGGGTCATCAGCGCCACCGCAGCCATCTGCACCATGAACACCTCGTCCAGCGGCAGGCCCAACTGCTTGTGGGCGAAGGTCGGCATATTCACCAGCACCACGTAGAAGGACACCGTGCCGATCACCGTCAGGCCCATGCTCACCAGCACGCTGCGCCGGTATTCGCGCAGCACGCCGAGCAGCCCCTGGCGCTCGCCGGGCTCCCGGATGGCTTCGAGGAAGGCCTCGGTCTCGCCCATGTAGCGGCGGATCCACAATCCCACCGGACCGATCAGCAGACCGAACAGGAACGGCACCCGCCAGCCCCAGCTCTCCAGGGACTCGGCGTCCAGGCAATGGGTGACCAGCGCGCCCATCCCCGCACCGGCGAACACCGCCAGGCACTGGCCGAACAATTGCCAGGAACCGTAGAGACCGCGCCGGTGCGGCGGCGCGCTTTCCACCAGGAAAGCCGTGGCGCTGGCGTACTCGCCGCCGGTGGCGAAACCCTGCAGCATTCGCGCGATCACGATCAGCAACGGTGCGCCGACGCCGATCGCCGCGTAGGTCGGGGCGAAGGCGATCATCGCGATGGACAGCGTCATCAGCAGGATGATCAGTTGCATCGCCGCCTTGCGTCCCCTGCGGTCGGCATACAGGCCGAGCAGGACCCCACCGACCGGACGCATGAAGAAACCGACACCGAAGGTGGCCAGGGCCATCAACAGCGAGGTGTACTCGTCGCCGGAAGGGAAGAACAGCCTGGCGATCAGGCTGGAAAGGAAGCCGTAGACGATGAAGTCGTACCACTCCAGGGCGTTGCCGATCACGGCAGCCGCCACCTGGCGGGTACGCGAGGTACCGCTCGGGCAAGCGTGCATGGGAATCTCCTGGTAACCGGGGGAATGCCGGCGCGGCTCAGGCCGCGCCGTTATTGGCGGCAGTCAGTCGAAGGCCGGACGCCGCGGGGGCGGCCAGCCAGGTCTCGGCGAGCGCGCCCCAATAGGCCGCGCCCCGGACCAGGATGTCGTCGTTGAAGTCATAGGCCGGGTTGTGCACCATCGGCCGTCCTCTGCCGTTGCCGATGAACAGGTAGCTGCCGGGGCAGCGCTGTAGCATCCAGGCGAAGTCCTCGCTGCCCATCAGCTTCGGCGTGTCGCCGTCGACCTGCTCCGCGCCGGCCAGCTCGACCCCGACCTGGCGGGCGAACTCGGTTTCCTCGACGCTGTTGACCAGCACCGGATAGGCCGGGTAGTGCTCGATGCTGGCCTGGCACCCATAGCTGGCGGCCTGCAACTCGATGATCTGGCGAACCCGCTGCAGCACCTGCTCGCGCACCTGGCCGTCGAGCGCCCGCAGGCTCAGGCGCAGCACGGCGCGCTGGGGTATGACGTTGGCCGCCTCGCCGGCCTGCAATGCGCCGACCGTGACCACCGCGGCCTTCTGCGGATCGACGTTGCGCGCCACCACGCTCTGCAGGGCCATCACCGCGCTCGACGCGGCGAGCAACGGATCGACGCTCAGGTGCGGCATCGAACCGTGTCCACCGACGCCCTCCAGGGTGACGCTCAGCAGGTCCTGGGAAGCCATCATCGGTCCCGCGCGGAAGCCCAGGTGCCCGGCCTCCAGTCCCGGCATGTTGTGCATGCCGAACAGCGCATCGCAGGGAAAGCGCTCCAGCAGCCCATCGGCGAGCATCGCCTCGGCGCCGCCCTGGCCTTCCTCGGCGGGCTGGAAGATCAGTACCAGGGTGCCGTCGAAACGCCGCGTCGCCGCCAGGTAGCGTGCCGCGCCGAGCAGCATCGCGGTGTGTCCGTCGTGGCCGCAGGCGTGCATGCGCCCGCCGTGGCAGCTGCTGTAGCCGAGCCCCGTGGCCTCGACGATCGGCAGCGCATCCATGTCCGCCCGCAGGCCGAGCCGCCGCGTACCGTCGCCCTGGCGGAGGACGCCGACCACGCCGGTGCGGCCGATCCCTTCGTGCACTTCGTAGCCCCAGCCGCGCAGGCATTCGGCGACCAGCGCGGCGGTGCGTCGCTCCTCGAAGCCCAGTTCGGGATGGGCGTGGATGTCCTGGCGCAGGCTACGCAGGTCGTCGGCGACCTCCTCGAGCCAGGCCACGATGTGTCGATGTCGAGCCATGCCGTCTCTCCTCTGGCCGGATTGCGCTCCGGTCTTGTTGGCGGGAGGCCCGGACGCAAGGCCGGCCGGGCGTGGTCACAGCTAAGCGCGGCACGCGGCGAAGGACAACGGAAGGCGGTTCCACTGGGTGGAACCCAAGGCCCGCGCCGCCCTCCGCCGGTACGTCAGAACTGTTCCGGCGGCACTTCGCGGAAGTTCAGCACGGCGAACACCGGTACCTCGGGAGTGATCGAGGGAATATTGGCCATCTCCTTCAAGGGCTTGAGCTTCTCTTCCAGGTCGAAGTCGAGCAGCTTCAGCAGCACCGGCTCCAGGGTCGCCACCTGGACCAGCCCTTCGCCCTGGCGGGTGACCAGCACGTCGGCCTTCAGGCGGCGCTGCTGGCCGTGCAGGTCGAGGGTGAAGTCGAGCTTCTCGACCCGCGACTGGCCGACCCGCAGGTCGTCGAAGCCGGCCATGTCCAGGCGGCTCTCCACGGTGGCCTCGGGGAAGCGCGAGGTTTCGAAGAAGTTGTCCTTCATTCGCTCGTCGCGCAGGGCCAGGCCGCTGTCCAGGGTGCCCAGCGGCACCACGATGCGCGCGACGCCCTGCTTGTCGATCTGGCCGCTGAGACGATCGAAGCGCTGCACCTCGGCCATCTTCGCGCGTTTCACGGAAACGAAGCTGATCCGCGAGTAATCCGGCTCCAGTTGCCATTCCGCCGCCGACAGCAGAGGGCTGAGGAGCAACAACAGGACACACAATACAACAGGCATTCCACCTCCGGCTTCGGGCCGGCGCCGTCCCTCGCCCCGCGCCCCGACATGCGCCGCCGGTCAGTCCGGCAGCCTGTCCGCCTCGGGCATGAGCCGGCATCCCTCGCGCGGGCCCAGCCAGGCGGCCGTCTGCGTACTGCCGAGGCCGCGGGCGGTCACCCGGCGGCGGGCTTCGTCGTCGAAGAAGCCGCTGATCGGCACGTACTGTTGGGTATAGGCCCGGCAATAGTCCGCGGAGTTCCCCATCACGTAGCGGCAGGAGCAGTACTCCTTGGCCGTGTAGGCGCCGATGATGGCGGGAAAGGCCGCCAGGTGGATGCGGTTCTGCCAGGCCCACGCGAGGGCAGCGAGCAGCCCCAGGACGAACAGGAAGAGCAAGGGATGGCGACGGATCATGGCCGCGCCTCCCCGGCGAACGCCGCCTGTGCCAGGCGCAGGAATTCGTTGTGGCGGAAACGCCCGTCGCGGTCGTCGGCGTAGCGCACGATCACCAGCTTCTCCTCGGGCAGCACGTAGAGCGCCTGGCCCCAGTGGCCGAGCGCGGCGAAGGCGGTCTCGGCGACGTCCGGCCAGGGCGCCGGCGCGCCTTTCACCGCACGGTTCAACCACCACTGGCCGCCCGGCACCGCCTCGCCCTCCTCTTCCGCGCTCGGCCGGTAGCGGGCGAAGGGCGTCAGGTTGAACTCGACCCATGCCAGCGGCAGCAGTTGCCGCTCGCGCCAGCGCCCGTGGCGCTGCATCAGCAGGCCGACGCGCGCCAGGTCGCGGGCGCTCATGTAGACGTACGACGAGCCGACGAACGTGCCGGCGGCGTCTCGCTCCCATACCGCCGAACGGATGCCCAGCGGCTCGAACAGCGCGCGCCAGGGGTACTCGGCATAGTCCGCGCCGAGCATGCCGTGGAGGGCCGCCGCCAGCACGTTGCTGTCGCCGCTGGAGTAGCGGAAACGCCGGCCCGGCGGCCGGGCCTGCGGGGTTTCGGCGACGAAGCCGGCCATGTCGTCACGCCCACGGGTGTAGAGCATCGCCACCACGGAGGATTTCAATGGCGCGAACTCGTAGTCCTCCTGCCAGTCCAGCCCGGAAGACCAGTTCAGCAGGTGGCGCAACGTCACCTCGGGATGACGGGCGAACGGCGGGTAGTAGCGCGCCACCGGGTCGTCGAGCTGGAAGCGCCCTTCGCCCTCGGCGACGCCAAGCAGCGTGGCGAGCAGGCTCTTGCTCACCGACCAGGTAAGGTGCGGGGTCTCTGCACGGCTCGGGCCGGCGTAGCGCTCATAGACCAGACGACCGTCGCGGATCACCACTACCGCGTCGGTGCGGATGCCTTTGCGACGAACATCGTCGCGACGACCGAAGGCATAGCGCTCGAATGCCTCCAGCGCCGGCCCCGCGGGCTGTTGGGCACGGGGCCAGTCGGTGTCGGGCCAGTCTTCGGCCAGGGCAGGGAGGGCGAATACCAGGGCCAGCGCGGCGAGGGCGCGGCGGGACAACGGCAAAGCGGGCATCGGCGGGCCCTCTCGACGGTCGAGGGGCAACCCTAGCATGGCCTCGATGACGCCAGGAAGCGCGGACTCAGCCTGGCATGCGGTAGTCGTCCGGGCCGAGCAGGTCGATGCCGCACTCGAGGTTCTCGATCCAGTAGAGGAAGGCGCTGATCATTTCCTTGCCGACGAAGGGCCGCCCGTGTTGCGGCACGATCATCTCCACATCCATGTCCCGGACCATCCGCGCCCACAGGCGGCAGATCTTGTTCGCCGCCATGTAGCGGCGATGGAATCCGTCCATGTACTGGATATGCGCGGCGAAATCGCTGACCGGCGCCGCGTCGTCCACCAGCGAGGCGCCCATATCGCCCGAGAAAAGGATCTTGCTCACCGGGTCGTAGAGCTGGAAGTTGCCCACCGAATGCAGGAAATGCGCGGGGATCGCCTTCAACGAGCAGTCGCCGAGAGCGATCGCCTGGCCGCGGTCGGGCAACGGCATGACCCGGTCGTAGGTGTTGATGCCATGGCTGACCGCCAGGTAGTTGGCCGTCAGGTGCGGCAGGAAGCGCGCCCACAGCTTGGAGCAGATCACCCGGGCGCGGGTGTGCAGCAGCCACTTGTCGAGGGCGGCGATGATGTCCGGGTCCTGGTGCGAAGCGAAGATGTAGTCCAGCTCCTGCAGCGGAAAGCGTTTCGACAATTCCAGCGAGAGCGGCGTGTAGGTCAGGTCGCCGCCGGGATCGAGCAGCAGGTACTGGCCGTTGTCGACGATCAGGAACTGGTTGGACTGGACCCCTTCGCCGCTGACGAGGTCATCGAAACACAGGCACTGGTGGCTGCCGTTGTCGAACAGCACGATCGGTTCGCGTCGCATGGTCGGTGAAATCTACTCTGTGCAGGCGCCGAGGAGCATTCCTCGCCGGATGCTGCGCAGGGTAAGCGCCTGCGGCGCGGCGCCTCACTGACCTGGGTCAAGCCCGAGGCGGGTCAAGGCCTTCTCCAGGCGAACTTTGCGGGCCCCGTTGGCAATCGCCAGCAAGCCTCGATCGCGTTGCCACAATGCCTCCCAGGTCGAGGCGTTGGCGGCGAAGGCGGCATCCAGTTGCCCCTCCAGCGCCGAGAACTGTTCGAACAGCCCAGCCAGTACCGCCTGGGTGCCGACGCAGGCGACCGGATGCCGCGCGACCTCGGCGCAGCCGCCGAGGATGCCGGCCAGGCGCAGCAGCAGCGGCGAGGGCCAGCCGCATTCATGGCCGACCCCATAGAGCCAGCCGACCAGCGCCGCCAGCACATGGACATCCTCCAGCAGGCGGAACGGCCTGACGTAGTCGTCCCAACCATCGCCGGGCAGGCGCTCGCAATGGGCACCGTCGAGCAACAGGCGGGAATGCGGCACATCCGGCATCAGCGGCAGCGCCGGCAACGCCTCCAGGCGCGCCCCCGGGGCGCCGGCCAGGACCACCGTCATCGACAGTCGCGGCGGCTGCCCCGGTGCCTCGTCGCGGGCGGCCACCAGCCACCAGGAGGCGCTGTCGCCAGCGGTGACGAAATCCTTTTGTCCATGCAGGACCAGCCCCTCCAGGCGGGTCTGCAGGTCCGCCGGGCGCACGCTGCGCTTCTCGGTCACGCACAGCGCGCCGAGACCTTCCGGCGCCGCCGGCCAGAGCGCGCGCAGGGCCGCCTGGTAGCCGGCGAGGAAGGCCAGGCCCGGACTCGCGGCCAATCGTCCGCCGAGCACCGCCCGCTCCAGGGTGCCAAGACCGTCGGCGCGCGCCAGGGCGGCGGCGTGCCAGTCTTCCAGGGAGCCTTCGGTGGGCAGGCGGTCGAGCGGGCCGAGCAAGCGTTGCCAGGACATGGCGGACTCCAGTGTGGAATGTGTCGGAACCGGCATCCTGCCGAGGGTGCCAGCGTTGAACAACGGCGCGTTACATCCGGCGACAATGTCATACAAGCATCACGCCCCTGTCACAGGGGTGACACCGCGCCTTCCTAGCCTGAGCTTGCACAACAAAGCCGAGCGGCCGCAACCCGCGGCGCCGGCCCAAGGAGGCCCAGGCATGACCCAGACCGCCATTACCCGCGAACCCGTCGCCGGACGCCGCCTGAAGGCCGAGCGCCTGAACGGCGCCCGCGCCCTGCGCGAGGCCCAGGCCCTGCGCTACCGCGTATTCAGCGCCGAGTTCGACGCCAAGCTCGAAGGCGCCGAAGACGGCCTCGACCGCGACGACTACGACCGTCACTGCGCGCACATCGGCGTCCGCGACCTCGACAGCGGCGCCCTGGTGGCCACCACCCGGCTGCTCGACCATCGCGCCGCCGAACGCCTCGGGCGCTTCTACAGCGAAGAGGAGTTCCACCTCTCCGGCCTCGACGCCCTGCACGGCCCGGTCCTGGAGATCGGCCGCACCTGCGTCGCTCCCGAATACCGCAACGGCGCCACCATCGCGGTACTCTGGGGCGAACTCGCCGAGGTCCTCAACGAGGGCGGCTACCGCTACCTGATGGGCTGCGCCAGCATTCCCATGCGCGACGGCGGTATGCAGGCCAAGGCGGTGATGCAGCGGCTGCGCGAACGCTACCTGTGCACCGACTACCTGCAGGCCGAGCCGAAGAACCCGCTGCCGCCGCTGGACGTCCCGGAAAACCTCACCGCCGAGCTGCCGCCGCTGCTCAAGGCCTACATGCGCCTGGGCGCCAAGATCTGCGGCGAGCCTTGCTGGGACCCGGATTTCCAGGTCGCCGACGTGTTCATCCTGCTCAAGCGCGACGAACTCTGCCCGCGCTACGCCCGCCACTTCAAGGCAGCGGTCTGATGGCGCGGCTGCGCCTGCTGCTGCGCAGCGCACGCCTGCTCGGGCTGGTCGCGCTCGGACTGGGCCTGGCCGCTTGGGTCAGCCTGCGCGAGCGGCTGCCCGGCGCCGACGTCACGCCGCTGCGCCAGCGCCTGACCCGCTGGTGGCTGGCGCGCCTCTGCGCGGCCCTGCCCTTCGAGGTCAGGGTCAGCGGCGAAGCGCCCCGGCAACCCATGCTGTGGGTAGCCAACCATGTGTCCTGGACCGATATCCCGCTGCTCGGCGCCCTGGCGCCGCTGACCTTCCTGTCCAAGGCCGAGGTGCGTGCCTGGCCGCTGGCCGGCTGGCTGGCGGAAAAGGCCGGCACCCTGTTCATCCGCCGCGGCTCGGGCGACAGCCGGCTGATCAACCAGCGCTTGGCCGAACAACTGCACCGTGGGCGCAACCTGCTGATCTTCCCGGAAGGCACCACCACCAACGGCGAAAGCCTGCGCACCTTCCACGGTCGCCTGATGGCCAGCGCCCTGGAAGCCGGCGTGGCGGTGCAGCCGGTGGCGATCAGCTACCGCCGCGACGGCGTGCCTGATGCGCAGGCGCCGTTCATCGGCGACGACGACTTGCTCAGCCACCTCGGCCGCCTGCTGCGCGGCGAGCGCGGCAGCGTGCATATCCAGCTGCTGGAACCAATCCCCAGCCAGGGCCTGGACCGCGCCGAACTGGCCCGCCAGGCCCAGCAGGCGGTGCGCCTGGCGCTGTTCGGCACTGCCGCCACTACGCAAACCCGGCGCGCCGCCTAGTCGCGCTTGGGCGGCACCGCCAGCACGTCGCACGGTAGGTCGCCGAGGGCCGCCTCGGCCACGCTGCCGATCAGCGCGCGGCGGAAGCCGGTCAGGCCCTGGGTGCCGAGCACCGTCAACTGCGGCGCCTGGCGGCGTACCTCGGTCATGATCACGTTGATCGGCAAGCCTTCGCCGACGCGCAACTGGATGTCCTCGCGGCCCAGCCCCAGGCCGGCGACGTAGTCGCGCAGCTCGACGTTGGCCTTGAGTTCCTCCTGGTCGACGTAATGCTCGACGCGGTCTTCCTTGATCCCCGAATAACGCATCATGCCTTTGGCGAACGGCTCGAAGGCATGCAGCGCGGTGAGGCTGGCGGCGTCGAGGAAGCCGAGCTGGCCGGCCATCTGCACCGCGCGCGTCGAGGTCGGCGAGAAGTCCAGCGCCAGCAGCACCCGGCGGTACTCCTCTTCCGGCGCACCGGCCGCGCGCAGCACCGGGATCTTCGCATTGCGTACCACCCGCTCCAGGGTGGTGCCGATGAACAGGTCGCGCAGCGGCGTGTGCCGGTGCGCGCCCATCACCAGCAGGTCGGCGCCGATCTCCTCGGCCACCGCGTTGATCACCACCACCGGATCGCCGACCCGCACGATCGCCTTGGACTCGACGCCGAGGCGCTCCTTCAGGGCCTGTCCGTTCACTTCCAGCAGGTTGGCGATGGCCAGCCGTTGCGGCGCGATCAGCACCGGCGGCTGGTCGTCGTCGAGCACGTTCAGCACGGTCAGTTCGGCATTCCTCGCCTTGGCCAGCGCCGCGGCGCGCATGACCGCCAGCTCGGAACGCGAGGACAGGTCGGTCGCCACCAGGATTCGTTTCATCTTCCACCTCCATTGGCAGAGCGTTGAACGTCGGCCCCATTGAACGATCGACGCGACCGCTGCCGGTTGATGTGCATCAAGCGGATGCTTCGGACTGAAACAATTGATAGGTGATTCCGCCGGCCGGGCCAATGGCCGCTGCGCCAGGCTCAGCGCTGGCTCAGGGCGAAAGCCTGGAGTTGCGGGTAGAAGGCGCGGAAATCCGCGCTCAGGTCATCGTAGCGCTGGGCCAGTTCTTCCCAGGAGCCGTCCAGCAGGTGCGGTCGCGACAGCCTCCGCGACATACCGCCCAGCACTTCGCGCAAGACCGCGAACTCGCGGTAGCTGCCCAACCAGTCCTGGGCCGCCATCCGCGGCGCGATGCGCGCCAGGCGCTCCGGCAGCGGCGAGGCGGTGCGCAGGGTGCCGTAGACCCGCTCGACGAACTGCGGCAGCGGTTCGTCGGCGTAGTCGTTCCAGTCGCGCGCCAGGCAGTGGTCGAAGAACACGTCCAGCAGGACGCCGGCGAAACGCCGGCGCTCCAGCGGGAAGCGCCGCTTGGCCGCATGCACCAGTGGATGGCTGTCGGTGAAGGCGTCGATGCGCCGGTGCAACTGGATGGCCCGCTCGATCTCGTCCGGCCATTGTCCCTGCAGGCGGCCCTTGACGAAGTCGCCGTACAGGCTGCCGAGCAGTTGGGCCGGTTGCGGGCCGCCGAGGTGGAGATGCGCGAGGTAGTTCATGCGGGCTAGCTTACCCCAGGGACGGAACCGTCGTTTCGATCATCGTCATCAGCCCTGTCGATAGCGACTATCGTCGCAATCGATCCCCATATCGTCCCACACCGATATATAGTTCGTCCCAACCCGATATGGACGGCCAACGGACCACCGCCATGCCACTGGACATCGACGAAATCATCAAGGCTCTCTCCCACCCGGTGCGACGCGACATGCTGCGCTGGCTGAAGGAACCGGAGAAGTACTTCGTCGAGCAGGACCACCCGTTCGAGATCGGCGTCTGCGCCGGCAAGTTCGACCAGCGTACCGGTCTCTCCCAGTCCACCGTATCGGTACACCTCGCCACCCTGCAACGCGCCGGTCTGGTGACCAGCCGCCGGGTCGGCCAGTGGAACTTCTTCAAGCGCAACGAGGAGACCATCCAGGCCTTCCTCGACCAACTCGGCGACGAGCTGTAAGCAGCACTCGCTTCCACCCCACCACCTCGCAGTCCAGGAGCTCGACCGATGCCGGCGTCTCTTCTCGTCCTCGCTTTATCCGCCTTTGCCATCGGTACCACCGAATTCGTCATCATGGGCCTGCTGCCGCAGGTCGCCGGCGACCTGCGGGTATCCATTCCCAGCGCCGGCTGGCTGATCAGCGGCTACGCCTTCGCCGTGGCCTTCGGCGCCCCGTTGATGGCCATGGCCACCGCCCGCCTGGAACGCAAGAAAGCCCTGCTCGCGCTGATGGGCATCTTCATCGTCGGCAACCTGCTCTGCGCGGTGGCCGCCAACTACGGCCTGCTGATGCTGGCGCGGATCGTCACCGCGCTCTGCCATGGCGCCTTCTTCGGCATCGGCTCGGTGGTCGCCGCCAGCCTGGTGGCGCCGAACCGCCGCGCTTCCGCCGTGGCCCTGATGTTCACCGGCCTGACCCTGGCCAACGTGCTCGGCGTGCCGCTGGGTACCGCGCTCGGCCAGGAAGCCGGCTGGCGCGCGACCTTCTGGGTGGTGACCCTGATCGGCGTGGTCGCCTTCGTCGGCCTGGCCAGGGTGCTGCCAAACGACCGCGAGGAAGAGAAGGTCGACCTGCGCCAGGAAATGTCCGCGCTGAAGAACCCGTCGCTGTGGCTGGCCCTGGGCACCACCGTGCTGTTCGCCGCCTCGATGTTCGCCCTGTTCACCTACGTCGCGCCGCTGCTCGGCGAAGTCACCGGGGTCAGCCCGCGCGGCGTGACCTGGACCCTGCTGCTGATCGGCGTCGGCCTGACCGTCGGCAACGTGATCGGCGGCCGCCTCGCCGACTGGCGCCTGGGCACCACCATGGCCGCGGTGTTCGCCGCCATGGCGCTGGTCTCGGCGCTGTTCAGCTGGACCAGCCAGGCCCTGCTGCCGGCGGAAATCACCCTGTTCTTCTGGGCCGCCGCCGCCTTCGCCGCGGTGCCCGCGCTGCAGGTCAACGTGGTCCGCGTCGGGCATGCCGCGCCGAACCTGGTGGCGACCCTGAACATCGGCGCCTTCAACGTCGGCAACGCGCTCGGCGCCTGGGTCGGCGGCAGCGTCATCGACCACGGCCTGGGCCTGACCCGCGTGCCGCTGGCCGCCGCCGCGCTGGCCGCGCTGGCGCTACTGGCCACCCTGATCGCCTTTTCCGGAAACGGCCGCGCCCAGGCGCAGCCGGTCCTCGATTGATCCCCTGTCCGTCTATTCCCTAGTGGAGGATGTTCCATGGCTACTCTGTTCGATCCCATCGTGCTCGGCGACCTCGAGCTGCCCAACCGCATCGTCATGGCGCCGCTGACCCGCTGCCGCGCCGATGAAGGCCGCGTGCCCAACGCCCTGATGGCCGAGTACTACGCCCAGCGCGCCGATGCAGGCCTGATCCTCAGCGAGGCCACCGCGGTCACGCCGATGGGCGTGGGCTACCCCGACACCCCCGGCATCTGGTCCGATGACCAGGTCCGTGGCTGGAGCAACGTGACCAAGGCGGTGCACGCCGCCGGCGGGCGCATCTTCCTGCAACTCTGGCACGTCGGGCGGATTTCCGATCCGCTCTACCTGAATGGCGAGCTGCCGGTGGCGCCGAGCGCCATCGCCGCCGAGGGGCACGTCAGCCTGGTGCGCCCGAAGCGTCCCTACGTCACCCCGCGCGCGCTGGACACCGAGGAGATCGCCGACATCGTCGAGGCCTACCGCCAGGGCGCCGAGCGGGCCAAGGCCGCCGGCTTCGACGGCGTGGAGATCCACGGCGCCAACGGCTACCTGCTCGACCAGTTCCTCCAGGACAGCACCAACAAGCGCACCGACCGCTACGGCGGCTCCATCGAGAACCGCGCGCGCCTGCTGCTGGAAGTCACCGACGCAGCGATCTCCGTATGGGGCGCCCAGCGCGTCGGCGTACACCTGGCGCCGCGTGCCGACTCCCACGACATGGGCGATTCCAACCGCCTGGAAACCTTCAGCCATGTCGCCCGTGAGCTGGGCAAGCGCGGCATCGCCTTCATCTGCGCCCGCGAAGCGCAGGCCGACGACAGCATCGGCGTAGCCCTGAAGAAAGCCTTCGGCGGACCCTACATCGCCAACGAGAAGTTCACCCTCGACAGCGCCAACGCCATCCTGGCCAAGGGCGACGCCGATGCGGTGGCCTTCGGCGTCCCCTTCATCGCCAACCCGGACCTGGTCGAACGCCTGCGCCAGGGCGCCGAACTGAACCCGCCGCGCCCGGAGACCTTCTATACCGGCGGCACCGAAGGCTACCTGGACTATCCGACCCTGGCCTGATCGCGCCAGCCAGGACAGAGCCCGCCACGCTTGCCGTGGCGGGCTCTGTGCTTTGCCCGTCTAGCGCAGGCGGAAATACGGCTCCGGCTCCGCGCACGGATCGCGCTGGGCGCAGCCCTTGCAACCGCCGCCGCAACCGCCCGAGCTTTGCGCAGCCACCCGCTCGACCTTGCCGAGCGCGATCAGCCGCTCCAGGATCGCCTCCACCAGCGCCGGCGGCGCGTCCACCTGGCGGCTGAGCTGTTTCAGCCCACGCGCCTGGCCGTCTTCCAGGGCGGCGCGGATCTGCATGAGTGTCGCCATCAGTGACATCCTCCCTGCCCGCTCGGGGCATCGGCCATTCGGCCTGGCAGTTGCAGTACCTGCTCACGGCCGAACAGACGCAGGCAGGTCATCAGGATCAGGTTGAAGAGCAGCACCACGGCGATGGTCAGGACGCTACGCTCGGGGTGCGCGGCGAAGGTGGCGACCTGGTAGCAGAGGGTCGCCAGCGAGTAGGCGACGTTCAGCCCCCAGAGCACCGAGAAAGCCATCCAGCCCTTGCTGCTTTCCCGAGCGATCGCGCCCATGGCGGTCACGCAGGGCACGTAGAGCAGGACGAAGACCAGATAGCTGTAGGCCGCGATGGGGCTGCCGAACTTGCTCGCCATGGTGCCCATCGAGCCGGTCTCCATGTCGCCGTCGGCCATGCTCGCCTCCACCGGGTTGGCCAGCACGCTGAGGCTGAAGGTATCGACCAGGCCGTCCCAGGTT
Source organism: Pseudomonas sp. HMSC065H01 (assembly GCF_001815235.1). NCBI lineage: Bacteria > Pseudomonadati > Pseudomonadota > Gammaproteobacteria > Pseudomonadales > Pseudomonadaceae > Pseudomonas > Pseudomonas sp. HMSC065H01. The sequence continues at coordinate 46,432 of NZ_KV819908.1, forward strand.
TCGACCAGGGCGTCGCGCAGTTGCCCGGGCAGGTCGTAGCCTTCGTAGTCGAAGGCCTCGCCCTGGATCTGCTCGGCGGTGTAGAGGGTGTTCAGGGTGCCGACCACCACTTCCTTGGCCATCGCCCCGGTGACCAGGCCGACGGTGGCCTGCCAGTTGTCCGGCTGCACCCCGAGCGGCGCCAGCAGCGGAGTGAGACGCTGGCTGACGCTGGCCAGCGCGGAATGGCCGATGTCGCCCTGCACCGGCTTGCCGTCGAGGGTGATGCTGTTCAGGCCGCCGATCACCAGGCTGACCAGGATGATCACCTTGCCGGCCCGCACCACGAAGCCGCGCAGGCGCGACCAGGTCTGCAGCAGCAGGCTCTTAAGGTGTGGCACATGGTACAGCGGCAGTTCCATGACGAACGGCGAGGCCTCGCCGCGCATCAAAGTGTGCTTGAGCAACAGCCCGGTGAGGATCGCCACGACGATGCCGAGCAGGTACAGGGAGAAGATCACCAGCGCGCCGCCCTGGCCGAAGAAGGCCCCGGCGAATACGGCGAAAATCGCCAGGCGCGCGCCGCAGGACATGAACGGCGCCATCATGATGGTAATCAGCCGCTCGCGCTGCGCGTCCAGGGTCCGCGCGCCCATGATCGACGGTACGTTGCAGCCGAAACCGACGATCAGCGGCACGAACGACTTGCCCGGCAGGCCCAGCGCCTGCATCAGGCGGTCCATGACGAAGGCCGCGCGTGCCATGTAGCCGGAATCCTCGAGCAGCGAGAGGAACAGGTACATCAAGCCGATCTGCGGCACCAGCGGCAACACCGTGTTGACCCCGCCACCGATGCCCTGGGCGAGGAACACCGTGAGCCAATCGGGCAGGCCGAAGCGGATACCCAGCCACTGGATGCCGTCGATGAAGATCGCCGACGAGCCCTTGTCGAAGATCGGCTGTAGCGCCCCGCCGATGTTGATGGCGAAGAAGAACATCAGGTACATCACCAGCAGGAAGATCGGCAGACCCAGCCAGCGATTCAGGACGACCCGGTCGAGCCATTGGGTCAGCCGGTGCGGCTGAGCCTGCTGGTGGTCGCAGACCGCCGCACAGATCTCGCCGATCAGTCGGTAGCGCGCATCGACGATCGCCAGCTCGGGCTCCTCGCCGCAGCCCTGGCGCGCCTGTTCCAGGGTGGCGGGTGGCAAGCCCAGCGCCGGGCCGTTGAAGATGTCGCCTTCCAGCGCCTGTAACGCCAGCCAGCGCGGCTCGATGGCCGAGGCCGCCGGAGCGCGCGTTTCCAGGAGGTAGCTGACCTGCGCCTGGATGGCCGGCGGGTAGTCCACCGCCAGCGCCGCCTGCGGGACCTGCAACTCGTCGATGGCCGCCTTCAGCTCGTCGATGCCATCGGCGCGGGTAGACACCAGCGGCACCACCGGGCAACCGAGACGCCGCGCCAGACCGTCGATATCGATGCGGATACGCTGGCTACGGGCGATGTCGAGCATGTTCAGCGCGACGATGCAGGGGATGCCCATCTCCCGCAGTTGCACCGTGAGGTACAGGTTGCGCTCCAGGTTCGCCGCATCCACCACGTTGACCAGCACGTCCACTTCGCCGCTGGCGATGTAGCGGCAGGCGATCTGCTCGTCCAGCGAGGCCTGGGCGGAAACGCTGGTCAACGAATAGGTGCCGGGCAGGTCGACCAGGCGTACCGCGTGACGGACGGTATGGAACGCACCCTCCTTGCGCTCCACGGTGACGCCGGCCCAGTTGCCGACCCGCTGGCGCGAGCCGGTGAGCTGGTTGAACAGGGTGGTCTTGCCGGAGTTGGGATTGCCGATCAGGCCGAGGGTCAATGCGGTCATGGGGATTCCGGGCGGGGTCAGTCGAGCGGGACGAGGGTCAGCAGGGCGAGGTCCTTGCGCCGCAGCGCCAGGCTGGTCTGGCGGGTCTCGACCTGGATCGGGTCGCCCAGCGGGGCGATGCGCACCACGCGCAGCGCCGCGCCGGGCAGAAGCCCCATGGAGAACAGGCGTTGGCGATAGCCGTTGCTGATGGCGGGGGAATAACCGGTGATGCGGTAGGAACGGGACGGTTGCAATGCGCTCATGGCGGATTCCAGGCAGAGGAAGGGACCAATGGCCTCCCTGGCCGGTGACCGAGAATCTAAACGACTCTCACTTAAGGCTCGCTTAAGGACGCAGTATCGGAGTGGAGGAGCAGCGGATTCGCTGATCCAGAGCAATGGAAGCGGGGATTTTCGCCGGGCGCGGCGAACTGTCGCCGCCAGCGCCCGGTGCGACGGGCGGCTGGCGGCGCAAGGGGTCAGCGGGTATTGAGCTGCTGCTGCAGGTTCTGCACCTGGGCCTGGAGGGTGTTGATGTTGCGCATCACCTGGGTGCGGAAGGCGTCGAACTCGGCGGTATTGCCGCCCTGGGCCGGGCGGTTGTCGAGCTGGCTGCGCAATACCAGCAGGTCATCCTGGATACCCTTGATCGTCTGGCTCGGGTTGCCCTGCTTCTTCAGCGCCGCGACATCGCCGCCGAGGGCCTTGAGTTGCTCGTTGGTCTTGCCCAGTTCGACCTGCAGGGCTTTCAGCTTCTCCTGTTCGGCGGCCAGTGTCTGCAGCTTGCCGTCCAGTTGCGCGACCAGTTGCGCCGCGCTTTCCTGCTGGGCCTTGAGATCGCTGGCCAGTTGGTCGAGGCGTTTGCCCTGGCCGCCGAACTGGTTGCTCACATCGGCCTGCTGGCGTTCCTGGCTGCCGAGTTTCTCCTGCAGTTGCTTGACCTGCAGGCGCAGAGCCTCGCGTTCGCTGGTGACGCTGGACTCGCTGGCGACCACCTTGCCGCGAATGTCGTCGAGGCGCCCGGCGGCTTCCTCGCTGATCCTTACGAAGCTTTCCTGGGTCGCCACCAACTGCTGTTCCATCAGGCTGATTTGCTGGTGGCTCCACCAACCCACCCCGGCGAGGGCGATCAGCATCGCCCCGAGCAGGGCCCAGAGCGGGCCGGTAGAGGCCGGACGGCGCTCCTTGGTGTCGACGACCCGGCGCTGCTCCGGTTCGTAGACGTGCCGCGGGTGGTGGCCGAATTCATCACGGTCGGCAGCATCGGTGGTCAGGCTGGGCACATCGTCGAGTTCGTCGAAAGCATCGTTACGCATGGTGAAAACCTGTGAAGGGGAACGGCATCCTGCCGGAGGCCTGGAGAAAGGGCCGAATGGCGCATTATATCGGTTCGGCCCCGCCCCTTCAGCGTCTGCTCGAAGCAAATTGCCGGACCGGGGCGCTCCACCGCGAAGCCGTGCGCCCCAAGACGGAGCGAACGTTGTCCGGCACAGACCGCCGCAGGCCGCCAGCGGTTCCCCGCCCCGCACGCCGGCGCTGGTCCGCGGCCCGCATGGCACGTCGCTTGCCTGGGCATTGCCGGGCAGATTCGAGAGCCGGAGGATGCATGGAGTTGAACAAATCCTTGCTGGATTGCATGCGCGCCGTGCGCCGACGCCTGCGCGAGGAACAGGCGCTGGATATCCACTTCCAGCAACGCGATGCGATCGCCGCGATGCAGGCGGCCTGCGCCCGCTCCGGCGATGCGACGACGCGGGAGCTGGGACAGCGCCTCGGCAGGCTCAGCGGGGTCGCGCTGCCGCCGGCGGAACCTTCCCTGTTGCCCGCGCAGGCGCCGAGCCGACAATACGCCGGCCCGTTGCGCGGCTGATCAGAGTCCCTGGGCGCGCCACCAGGCGCAGAACTCGTCGAGCGCGGTCCACAGGCTGACCCGCGGGTCGTAGTCGAGGTATTCGCGGGCGCGGTTGATGTCCAGGGTGAAGTTCTTCGCCATCACCGCCATGCCCAGGCGGAACAGCACCGGCTCCGGGCGCCCCGGCAGGATCCGGCAGACGCCTTCGTTGAGCGCCGCCAGGCCATAGCCGACGGCATACGGCAGGTGACCGCCGACCGGCGGCAGGTCGAGCTGGCGCATCACGTAGTTGACCGCATCCCAGAACGGTACCGGCTGCCCGTTGCTGATGTTGTAGACCTTGCCCAGCGCCGGCTCGCCGGCCAGCAGGCAACTGAACAGCGCGTCGTTGAGATTGTGCACGCTGGTGAAGTCGACCCGGTTCAGGCCGTTGCCGAGGATCCGCAGGCGTCCCTTGCGGTGGGCCTGGATCATTCGCGGGAAGATGCTGGTGTCGCCGGCGCCGACCACGAAGCGCGGACGCAGCGCCAACACTTCCAGGCCCAGGTCGCGAGCGCTGAGCACCAGTTGCTCGGCCTGGTACTTGGTCGCCCCGTAATGGTCGGAAAAACGCCGGGGTACGTACTCTTCGTTCAGGTCCAGGTGGTCGCGCCCGTCGAAATAGATCGACGGCGACGACAGATGCACCAGGCGCCGCACCTTTTGCCGCATGCAGGCCTCGACGACGCTCTCGGCAAGCCCGACGTTGGCCGCCAGGAAGCGTTCGCGCGGCCCCCAGACTCCGACCGCGCCGGCACAATGCACCACCGCCTCGACATCCTCGCAGAGGCGCAGGACCAGCGCCGGGTCGGCGAGGTCGCCGGGAACGAACTCGGCGCCCCGCGCCACCAGATGTTCCACCGCGTCCGCACGACGACCGCTGACCCGTACCGACAGGCCCTGCTCCAGGGCGAAGCGAGCGAAACGCCCGCCGATGAAGCCCGTCGCCCCCGTTACCAGAATCCGCATTGCGTTTCTCCCGTTGTTCTTCTTGTGCCGCGACTCTAGCAACCCGGAGCCGCGCCACCACTGGCACAGCATGCCAGAACAACGACCTTGCGGGCCGCCGGCACGACTTGCGTTGGGCGACAGAAGCGGCGCTGCGCGCTACAAGGTCTAACCTGAAAGCCACCTGCACGCTGGGAGACGCACCATGGCCAGTCACTGGATGATCTATGGCGCCAACGGCTACACCGGCCGGCTGGTCGCTGAACAGGCGCAGCGCGAGGGCCTGACGCCGCTCCTCGGCGGACGCAACCCGGCCGCCCTGCACGCGCTCGGCAGCCAGCTCGGGCTGGAGTGCCGGGTCTTCGACCTGGGGGATCCGCAGGCCTGCCGCGAAGCCCTGGACCAGGTGAAGGTGGTGGCCCATTGCGCCGGTCCGTTCTCTGCCACCAGCACGCCGATGATCGCCGCCTGCCGCGCCGCCGGCACCCACTACGTGGATATCACTGGAGAGATCGCGGTGTTCGAGCAGGCCCACGCCGGCGACGCCGAGGCCCGCGAGGCCGGCATCGTGGTCTGCCCGGGCGTCGGCTTCGATGTGATCCCCACCGATTGCCTGGCTGCCTGCCTGAAGGAGGCGCTGCCGGACGCGCAACGGCTGGCGCTGGGCTTCGACACCGGCAGCGGGCTTTCGACGGGAACCGCGAAGACCAGCGTCGAAGGCCTCAAGTTCGGCGGCAAGATCCGCGAGAATGGCCGCCTGCGCGACGTGCCGCTGGGCTACAAGCGCCGCGACATCGATTTCGGCCGCGGCCTGCGGCACGCCGTGACGATTCCCTGGGGCGACGTGGCCACCGCCTACTACAGCACCGGCATCCCGGACATCGAGGTCTACCTGCCGGCGCCGCCGCTGCTGGCCCTGGGCATGCGCCTGATCGACCCGCTGCGTCCGCTGCTCGGTCGGCAACGGGTCCAGGACTGGCTCAAGGGGCAGGTCGACAAACGCATCGCCGGCCCCGACCAGGCGGCCCGCGAGCGCCTGCGCACCTGGGTCTGGGGCGAGGCGCGCAACGCCCGCGGCGAACGCCGCACGGCGCGCCTGGAGACGGCCAACGTGTACGACCTGACCCTGCACGGCGTGCTCCTGGCAGTGCGCCACCTGCTGGACTACCAGGGTCCCGGCGGCTACTTCACGCCATCGCGGTTGCTCGGCGCGCGCTGTGTCGAATCGTTGCCCGGCTCCGGACGAATCACCGTCATCGGCTGATCAGCCTGACACCCGCACCAAGCCGTCGCCGGCGCGGGCGAGCAGGTGCTCGGTGAGCGACGCGAGCAGTTCGCCGCCGTTGCGCCAGTAGTGCCAGTACAACGGTACGTCGATGACCTGGCCGGGCAGCAGCTCGACCAGTTCGCCGCGCGCCAGCTCGCCTTGCACCTGGCGCTCCGGCACCAGGCCCCAGCCGAGACCGCCGGCGGTGAGGCGGACGAAACCTTCCGAGGACGGGCAGAGGTGGTGGATGAAACCGCCCTCGACGCCGAGGTCCTTGAGAAAGCGGTGTTGCAGCAGGTCGTCCGGGCCGAACACGATCGCCGGCACGCCGGCCAGGGCGGCCGCCTCGACCCCGCGGGGAAAGTGCCGGGCAATGAAATCCGGGCTGGCCAGGCCGCGATAACGCATGGCTCCGAGCAGCAGCGAACGCGCGCCGGCCACCGGCCGCGCGCTACCGCAGACGCAGCCCGCCACTTCGCCCGCGCGCATGCGCTTGAGCCCGACCTCCTGGTCCTCCACCACAAGGTCCAGCAGCACCCGCCGCTCGGCGCAGAAATCGCCCACCGCGGCGGCCCACCAGGTCGCCAGGCTATCGGCGTTGAGAGCGATGCGCAGGCGTTCCGGGGCACCGCCTTCATCCAGGTTCGGCACCCAGCGCTGCAGGTCGCCCTCCAGCAGCCGCACCTGCTGCACATGGTTGAGCAGGCGGCGCCCGAGATCGGTGGGATGCGGCGGCGTCTCGCGCACCAGGACCGGCTGGCCGACCCGCGCCTCGAGCAGCTTGATCCGCTGCGATACCGCCGACTGCGACAGCCCCAGCGCCTGTGCGGCGCGCTCGAAACCGCCCTGCTCCACCACTGCGGCCAGCGCGGCGAGCAACTTGTAGTCGAACAAAATCAGTTTTCCTAATGAGAGATCAGCAGGATTCGTTTTCCTTATAAACCGCCCGCGGCCACACTCGCCAGCACTTTTCCGATCCACCCGACGCGGACCGACCATGGCTGGCGAAACCTCGCTGCGCCCCCTGCTGCGCACGCTCACTCCCGAACTCAATCCCGGCGACTATGTGTTCTGTACCTGCGCCGCTGGCGCGCTGCCGAACGGCGCCGAGCCGCTCGCCAGCTTCCGCGAGCGCGAGGGCCTGACCCTGGTGCTCGAACGCCGGCAGGCCGAACGCCTGGGCCTGCCCTACGAATACGTGGCGGCCTGGATCACCCTGACGGTGCACTCCTCGTTGGCGGCGGTGGGCCTGACCGCCGCCTTCGCCACGGCGCTGGCCGAAGCCGGGATCAGTTGCAACGTGATGGCCGGCTATTTCCACGACCACCTGTTCGTCGCCCGCGACGAGGGCCGGCGCGCCCTCGCCGTGCTCCAGCGGCTGGCGGCGGAGGCACACTGACATGTGGCAGAGCTATCTCAACGGCATCCTGGTGGCTGCCGGCCTGATCATCGCCATCGGCGCGCAGAATGCCTTCGTCCTCGCGCAGAGCCTGCGCCGCGAGCATCACCTCTCGGTAGCCGCGCTCTGCGTGTTCTGCGACGCGGTGCTGGTCAGCCTCGGCGTGTTCGGCCTGGCCAAGCTGCTGCTGGAAAACCCGACGCTGCTGGCCATCGCCCGCTGGGGCGGGATCGCCTTCCTGACCTGGTACGGGCTCAAGGCGCTGCTTCGCGCGTTGCGCCCGGACGCCCTCGGCAACGCCGCGGAAACCGGGCCACGCTCGCGCAAGGCGGTGCTTCTGGCGGCACTGGCGGTCACCCTGCTCAACCCCCACGTCTATCTCGATACCGTACTTCTTATCGGTTCGCTCGGCGCCCAGCAGGCCGCGCCGGGCGCCTATGCCCTCGGCGCGGCCAGCGCCTCGCTGATGTGGTTCTTCGCCCTCGCCCTCGGCGCGGCATGGCTGGCCCCCTGGCTGGCGCGCCCGGCCACCTGGCGCCTGCTCGACCTGATGGTGGCGGCCATGATGCTGGGCATGGCCGCGCAACTGCTGTTCCGGGGATAACGCGGTTTCTGTCTTCCCGAGCGAACCCTCGCGCCGCCAGGCAGTCCAGAGAGAATGTGGCGGTGTTCGCCGGCGAGCTTGCAGAAGCCCGTCGCAGCGCGCCGCCGCCGGCCTTTGCCCCTACAGTTGCTGCGTGGATATGCCCCGACACGGGTGCTATGATCCGGAGTTCGCGGCACTGGGAGCCTAGGCTCCGAGTCGCACCCGGCGCCCTTTCCGGAGCGCTCCGCCGAACGTCCCCCCGGGGATCCAGGACGGGCTCCCGGACAGGCATCGGACCGGCCCCGTGAACCGGTCGCGCGCTAGCCGCGCCAGTCCTGACCTGAGGAAGAATAGGAGAGACACCATGGCTTTCGAATTGCCGCCGCTGCCTTACGAAAAGAACGCCCTTGAGCCGCACATTTCCGCAGAAACCCTGGAATACCACCACGACAAGCACCACAACACCTACGTGGTGAACCTGAACAACCTGATCCCGGGTACCGAGTTCGAAGGCAAGAGCCTCGAAGAGATCGTCAAGAGCTCCTCCGGCGGCATCTTCAACAACGCCGCCCAGGTGTGGAACCACACCTTCTACTGGAACTGCCTGAGCCCGAACGGCGGTGGCCAGCCCACCGGCGCCCTGGCCGACGCCATCAACGCCGCCTTCGGCTCCTTCGACAAGTTCAAGGAAGAGTTCACCAAGACTTCCGTCGGCACCTTCGGTTCCGGCTGGGGCTGGCTGGTGAAGAAGGCCGACGGCTCCCTGGCCCTGGCCAGCACCATCGGTGCCGGCAACCCGCTGACCAGCGGCGACACCCCGCTGCTGACCTGCGACGTCTGGGAACACGCCTACTACATCGACTACCGCAACCTGCGTCCGAAGTACGTCGAGGCGTTCTGGAACCTGGTCAACTGGGACTTCGTAGCGAAGAATTTCGCTGCCTGAGTCTGATCAGAACCACGAAAAAGCCCGGCATTCGCCGGGCTTTTTCGTTTTAATCTGCGGTCCAGGAGCCATCGTCTACCCTCAGGAACTGGTAGACCTTCGCTCGTGATAGCCTCTTGAGGTAAACAAGCTCTTCCTACCGGCTTGTCTTTCGCCCTGGCGACGAACAAGGAAGGCCCCTTGAAACTGGACTCCCGACACAGCCTCTCGCTCAAGCTGCTGCGTGTCGTGCTACTGGCGGCGCTGGCCGTTGGCGTAGTGCTCAGTTGCGCGCAGATCGTCTTCGACGCCTACAAGGCCAAGCAGGCGGTGAGCAGCGACGCCCAACGCATCCTCGCGATGGTCCGCGACCCTTCCACCCAGGCGGTCTACAGCCTCGACCGGGAAATGGCGATGCAGGTCCTCGAAGGCCTGTTCCAGCACGAGGCGGTGCGCCAGGCGAGCATCGGCCATCCCGGCGAGCCGATGCTGGCGGAGAAATCCAGGCCGCTGCTGGACCTGCCGACGCGCTGGCTGACCGACCCGATCCTCGGCCAGGAACGCACCTTCAGCATTCGACTGATCGGCCGCCCGCCCTATAGCGAATACTACGGCGACCTGAAGATCACCCTGGACACCGCGCCCTACGGCGAGAACTTCGTCACCACTTCGGAAATCATCTTCATCTCCGGCATTCTCCGCGCCCTGGCCATGGGCCTGGTGCTGTTCCTGGTCTACCACTGGATGCTGACCAAGCCGCTGTCGAAGATCATCGAGCACCTGGTCAGCATCAATCCCGACCGCCCCAGCCAGCACCAGTTGCCGCTGCTCAAGGGGCACGAACGCAACGAGCTGGGGCTCTGGGTGACCACCGCCAACCAGTTGCTCGCCTCGATCGAAAGCAACAGCCACCTGCGCCGCGAGGCCGAAGACAACCTGCTGCGCATTTCCCAGTACGACTTCCTCACCGGCCTGCCGAACCGCCAGTTGCTGCAACAGCAACTCGACCAGATCCTCGACGGCGCCGGCCGCCAGCAGCGCCGGGTAGCAGTGCTGTGCCTGGGCCTCGACGATTTCAAGGGGATCAACGAGCAGTACACCTACCAGCTCGGCGACCAGTTGCTGATCGCCCTCGCCGACCGCCTGCGCGGGCACAGCGCGCGGCTCGGTTCGCTGGCGCGCCTGGGCGGCGACCAGTTCGCCCTGGTCCAGGCCGACATCGAGCAACCCTACGAGGCGGCCGAACTGGCGCAGAGCATCCTCGACGGCCTGGAAGCGCCGTTCGAGATCGACCAGCACGAGGTGCGCCTGCGCGCCACCATCGGTATCACCCTGTTCCCCGAGGACGGCGAGACCACGGAGAAACTGCTGCAGAAGGCCGAGCAGACCATGACCCTGGCCAAGACCCGCTCGCGCAACCGCTACCAGTTCTACATCGCCAGCGTGGACAGCGAGATGCGTCGCCGCCGGGAACTGGAAAAGGACCTGCGCGACGCCCTGCAGCGCCACGAGCTGCACCTCGTCTACCAGCCGCAGGTGGACTACCGCGACCACCGCGTGGTCGGCGTCGAGGCGCTGCTGCGCTGGCAACATCCGTTGCACGGCTTCGTCCCGCCGGACCTGTTCATCCCGCTGGCGGAACAGAACGGCAGCATCTTCAGCATCGGCGAGTGGGTGCTCGACCAGGCCTGCCGGCAGTTGCGCGAATGGCACGACCAGGGCTTCGACGACCTGCGCATGGCGGTCAATCTTTCCACCGTGCAGCTCCACCACAACGCCCTGCCACGGGTGGTCAGCAACCTGCTGCAGGTCTACCGCCTGCCGGCGCGCAGCCTGGAGCTGGAAGTCACCGAGACCGGCCTGATGGAGGACATCTCCACTGCCGCCCAGCACCTCCTCAGCCTGCGCCGCGCCGGCGCGCTGATCGCCATCGACGATTTCGGCACCGGCTATTCCTCGCTGAGCTACCTGAAGAGCCTGCCGCTGGACAAGATCAAGATCGACAAGAGTTTCGTCCAGGACCTGCTGCAGGACGAGGACGACGCGACCATCGTTCGCGCCATCATCCAGCTCGGCAAGAGCCTGGGCATGCAGGTGATCGCCGAGGGCGTGGAAACCGCCGAGCAGGAGGCGTACATCATCGCCGAAGGTTGCAACGAAGGTCAGGGCTACCTGTACAGCAAGCCGCTGCCGGCCAGGGAACTGACCCAGTACCTCAAGCAGGCGCGACGCCTGAGCCAGGCCACCAGCAGCGAACGGCCCTGATCAGAACAGGCGGCTGAACAGCCAGCCCGCCAATAGCGCGCTGCCCAGGCAGAGCAACGCGGCCCCCGCCGCCTGGCGGCGCAGTTGCACGGCGAGATCGTCCTCGCCCTGGCTGGAGAGAATGAAGGGATGCGCCTCCCCCGGCTTGCCGAGCCGGTGGCGGGTCGGCGCGGCGCTGCTTGCCCGATGCCGATCCTCGGCCTCCAGCCGTGCCGCCAGGCGCACCCGGTTCCATTCGCGCTCGTCCAGCTCGCCGTTGCCGTCGCTGTCGAAGCGCGCCAGCAGGCCGTGGAAATCGCCCTTCCATTCACGGATCACCGCACCCTGCGCCCGTTCGGCATCGAGTCCCTGGCGACCGCCACCGCTGCTGCGGAATTCGCCCAGCGCATAGAGCGGCTCGCCGGCATGCAGGCGCTCCTCGGTGTAGCGGTAGAGCCGCTCTCCGCCGACCAGGGTGCCGAAGCTCTCCAGCAGTCGCAGGGTATCGATCGGTGCTTCGCGAAAAGCCTCCCAGCGCTGCAGGGTCAAGGGTCGCACCTCGGCGCCGCGTGGGTCGACCAGGCAGGCATCGGTGGCATCGCGCAAGCCGAATGGCGACTCGCTGGCACCTTTGTCGACGGTGCGCCAGGCCTTCTCGCGGCCACTGCGCTTTTCCTCGACTTCGATGCGGTAGCGCCACCACAGGCACGGCTTGCCGGTCAAGGGAGCCTGCAGCGGGCCTTCCGGGCCCTCCTCGAGCACCCCGTAGAGTTCGACGAAACCCTGCGCCGCCGAACGGATCCGCGAGGTCGGTACGTCGCCGAGCAGGCGCGCCCGGGCAAGGCGGTGCACGAACTGCCAGCCGGCCCAGGCGCAGAGCCCCAGGCTGGCGGCGATGAACAGCCAGCGCAGGTCGAAGTCCATCTCAGCCGAACAGGGCCTTGAGATCGACGTCGGCCTTCTCCGCCTCGCTGAACTGCAACAGCTCGGCGGCCTTGAAGCCAGCGACACGAGCGATCAGCAGGTCGGGAAATTGCTCGATGCGCACGTTGTTCAGGTTCACCGCCTCGTTGTACAGCTCGCGGCGATCGGCGATCCCGTTCTCCAGGCCGCTGATGCGCTGGGAAAGGAACTGGAAACTTTCGTTGGCCTTGAGCTGCGGGTAGTTCTCGGCCAGCGCGAAGAGCTGCCCCAGGCCGGCGCGCAGGCCGCTCTCGGCCTTGCCCAGGGCATTCACGTCGGCGCGCTCGCGGGCGCTGGCGACGGCGTTGCGGGCGGCGATGACCCGCTCCAGGGTGGCGCGCTCGTGCTGCATGTATTGCTTGCAGGCCTCGACCAGCTTCGGCAACTCGTCATGGCGCTGCTTGAGGAGCACGTCGATGTTGGCCCAGGCCTTGCCCACGGCGTGCTTCAGCCGTACCAGGCCGTTGTAGAGCACCACCGCGTAGCCGGCGAGCAGCAGCAGGACAACCCAGAAAGCGATAGCGGTCAGACTCATGGACGGAGCTCCGGACGAAGATACTGGCATTCTAGCTGCGCCCGACATGTCCAGGCACGACGGCGATCACGCTGCGCCCTTTTCAAAAATGCAAATCTTTCGCATTATGTGGCGGTTTTTTAACGCCCTCGCGGGTGTTTCCGACAAGCGCACGCCGCTTCGGCACGCCACCAATAAAGCAAAGGAATCCGCCATGACTCGTATGCCCCTGGCCACCGCCAGTCTGCTGGCCCTCGCCATCTCCCTCGCCGGCTGCGGCGACGACAAGAAAGCCGAAGCGCCCGCAACACCGGCGGCCAGCACGCAGCCCGCCGCGCCCGCCGCCGCCCCGGCCGCCAAGGTCGACGAGGCCGCCGCCAAGGCGGTGATCAAGAACTACGCGGACCTCGCCGAAGCCACCTTCGCCGATGCCCTGAGCACCGCCAAGGACCTGCAGAAAGCCATCGACGCGTTCCTCGCCAAGCCTGACGCGGAGACCCTGAAAGCCGCCAAGGAAGCCTGGTTCGCCGCTCGTACCCCCTACTCCCAGAGCGAAGCCTTCCGCTTCGGCAACGCGATCATCGACGACTGGGAAGGACAGGTTAACGCCTGGCCGCTGGACGAAGGCCTGATCGACTATGTCGCCAAGGACTACCAGCACGCCCTGGGCAACCCCGGCGCCACCGCCAACATCGTCGCCAACACCGAGATCCAGGTCGGCGAAGACAAGATCGACGTCAAGGAAATCACCGGCGAGAAACTGGCCAGCCTGAACGAGCTGGGCGGTTCCGAAGCCAACGTCGCCACCGGCTACCACGCCATCGAGTTCCTCCTCTGGGGCCAGGACCTGAACGGCACCGGTCCCGGCGCCGGCAATCGTCCGGCCACCGACTATGCCCAGGGCAAGGACTGCACCGGCGGCCATTGCGACCGTCGCGCCGCCTACCTGAAGGCCGTCACCGACCTGCTGGTCAGCGACCTCGAATACATGGCCGGACAGTGGAAAGCCGGCGTCGCCGACAACTACCGCGCCAAGCTGGAGGCCGAACCGGTGGATACCGGCCTGCGCAAGATGTTCTTCGGCATGGGCAGCCTGTCCCTCGGCGAACTGGCCGGCGAGCGCATGAAGGTCGCGCTGGAGGCCAACTCCACCGAAGACGAGCACGACTGCTTCAGCGACGACACCCACCACACCCTGTTCTTCAACGGCAAGAGCATCCGCAACATCTACCTCGGCGAGTACAAGCGCATCGACGGCAGCGTGGTCAAGGGCCCGAGCCTGGCCGACCTGGTCGCCAAGGCCGACGCCGCCGCCAACGACACCCTGAAGGCCGACCTGGCCGACACCGAGGCCAAGCTGCAGGCCATCGTCGACAGCGCCGAGAAGGATGGCGTGCACTTCGACCAGATGATCGCTCCGGACAACAAGGACGGCCAGCAGAAGATCCGCGACGCCATCGCCGCCCTGGTCAAGCAGACCGGCGCCATCGAGCAGGCCGCGGGCAAGCTGGGTATCCAGGACCTGAAGCCGGACAACGCCGACCACGAGTTCTGATTCCTTCCTGCGCCAACAGCGTGCGGCCCATGGCCGCACGCTGCGTTTCAGGGCCTCGAAAGCGGACTTCGCGGGCCTTTACAAACGCAAATCCCTCTTATTTTGATTAGCTCCAACTGGTAAGCTTGCGGGCTGTTTCCACGCAGTCCCGGGATGTTCGCCGATGTCGTTGCCGTCACCTTCCATGCCGCTCGCCTGTCTCCTGACGGCGCTCCTTCTGGGCGGATGCGGCGCCGACGACGAACCGCTGCGCGCCGAGCCCGGTGAACACCTGTCCGGGGGCGCGACCACGGTGCTGCAAAGCGACCGCAACGCCTTCTCCCTGCCCTCCGCCAACCTCGCCCCGAGCCGGCGCCTGGACTTCAGCGTGGGCAACAGTTTCTTCCGCAACCCCTGGGTCATCGCCCCTTCCTCCACCACCGCGCGCGATGGTCTGGGGCCGCTGTTCAATACCAACGCCTGCCAGAACTGCCATGTGAAGGACGGCCGCGGCCACCCGCCGGGAGCGGACGCGGTCAGCGCGGTGTCGATGCTGGTACGCCTGTCGATCCCGGCCGGCCCTGCGGACGGCAAGACCCTGTTGCACCAGGGGGTGATTCCCGAGCCGACCTACGGTGGCCAGTTGCAGGACGTCGGCATTCCCGGCGTCGCCCCGGAAGGCAAGGTGCGGGTGGACTACGAGCCGCTGAAGGTGAGGTTCGAGGACGGCACCGAGGTCGAACTGCGCAAGCCGATCCTGCGTATCAGCCAGCTCGGCTATGGGCCGATGCATCCGCAGACGATGTTTTCCGCCCGCGTCGCCCCGCCGATGATCGGGCTCGGCCTGCTCGAGGCGATTCCCGAAGAGGCGATCCTGGCCAATGCCGATCCGGACGACCGCAACGGCGACGGTATCCGCGGGCGCGCCAACCAGGTCTGGGATGCCGCGCGGCAGCGCACCGCGCTCGGCCGCTTCGGCTGGAAGGCCGGCCAGCCGGATATCCCGCAGCAGAACGCGCACGCCTTCGCCAACGACATGGGCCTGACCAGCAGCCTGCTGCCCCACGACGACTGCAGCGCCGCCCAGGTCGAGTGCCGCCGGGCGCCCGACGGCGGCGAGCCGGAAGTCAGCGACAACATCTTCGCCCAGGTGCTGTTCTACAGCCGCAACCTGGCGGTCCCGGCGCGGCGCAAGGTGGACGACCCGCAGGTGCTGGCCGGCAAGCGTCTGTTCGCCCAGGCCAACTGCGTGGCCTGCCACGTTCCCGCCTTCACTACCGGTTCCGACGCCAGCGAGCCGGAGCTGGCCAACCAGCGGATTCGTCCCTATTCCGACCTGTTGCTGCATGACATGGGCGACGGCTTGGCGGACAATCGCCCGGAATTTCTCGCCAGCGGGCGGGACTGGCGAACCCCGCCGCTATGGGGCATCGGCCTGACCGAAACGGTCAACGGCCACACCCAGTTCCTCCACGACGGGCGCGCCCGCAATCTGCTGGAGGCGATCCTCTGGCACGGCGGCGAAGCCGAAGCGGCCAAGCGGCACGTGCTCGGCTTCGACGCCGACCAGCGCAGCGCCCTGCTGGCCTTCCTGAATTCACTCTGAGGAGCCCACATGTTCCGCCCACGACTGCTCTTGACCAGCCTCGCCATCGCCCTCGGCGCCTGCTCGCCGCAAGACCCGCAGGCCGTCACCAGTGCCGCCCTGGCGCAACAGGTGATCCTGCCGACCTACAGCCGCTGGGTGGAGGCCGACCAGGCCTTGGCCAGCAGCGCCCTGGCCTACTGCCAGGGCAAGGAAGACCTGGCCAAGGCCCGCGACGCGTTCCACGCCGCGCAGAAGGCCTGGGCCGAGCTGCAACCGCTGCTGATCGGCCCGCTGGCCGAGGGCAACCGCGCCTGGCAGGTGCAGTTCTGGCCGGACAAGAAGGACCTGGTCGGGCGCCAGGTCGAACAGTTGCTGAAGAACAACCCGCAGGTCGACGCCGCGGCCCTGGCCAAGGCCAGCGTGGTGGTGCAGGGGCTCTCCGCCTACGAATACATCCTCTTCGACAGCAAGATCGACCTCGCCGACGCCGCCACCAAGGCCCGCTATTGCCCGTTGCTGGAAGCCATCGGCACCCACCAGCAGCAACTGGCCCAGGACATCCTGGCGCGCTGGAAGAACGACGGCGGCATGCTCACCCAGATGAGCAAGTTCCCCAACGACCGCTACGCCGACGCCCACGAGGCGATCGCCGAGCTGCTGCGGGTCCAGGTCACCGCCCTGGACATGCTGAAGAAGAAACTCGGTACTCCGCTGGGCCGGCAGAGCAAGGGCATTCCCCAGCCCTACCAGGCCGAGGCCTGGCGCAGCAACGCCTCGCTGGCCAGCCTGGACGCCAGCCTGAGCGGCGCCCAGGCGCTCTGGGAAGGTATCGACGGCAAGGGCCTGAAGACCCTGCTGCCGGCCGAACAGAAGGACCTGGCCGGCAAGATCGACGCCGCCTACGCCGACAGCCACGCGAAGCTGGCGGCGCTGGAACAGAAACCGCTCTCCGAACTGCTCGCCAGCGAAGACGGGCGCAACCAGCTCAACGCCCTCTATGACAGCCTGAACGTGGTCCACCGCCTGCACGAAGGCGATCTGGCCCGCGCCCTCGGCGTGCAACTGGGCTTCAACGCCAACGATGGCGACTGAGGTCGGCACCATGCTGCGACGTCATGTGATCGGCCTGGGCAGCCTGCTGCTCGGCGCCTTGTCCTTCGGCGGCTGGAGCTTCAGCCGCCTGGGTAGCCAACCGCTGGTGCTATCGGCACGCGACGACGCCGATGGCCAGCATTACGCGGTGGGCTACCGCCTGGACGGCAAGTGCCAGTTCGCCACCCGCGTGGCCCAGCGCTGCCACGACATCGTCCAGCACCCGAGCCTGCCGCTGGCGCTGTTCGTCGCCCGCCGGCCAGGCACCGAAAGCTACCTGATCGACCTGAACGACGGTCGCCTGCTGCAGACCCTGGTCTCGCAGAAAGACCGCCACTTCTACGGCCACGGCGTGTTCCACCAGAGCGGCGAGTGGCTCTACGCCACCGAGAACGACACTACCGATCCCGGTCGCGGCGTGCTCGGCGTCTACCGTTTCGACGGCGAGCGACTGCAGCACAGCGGCGAGATCTCCACCCACGGCCTCGGGCCGCACCAGGTTTCCTGGATGCCCGACGGCGAGACACTGGTAGTGGCCAACGGCGGCATTCGCACCGAGGCGGAAAGCCGGGTCGAGATGAACCTCGACGCCATGGAGCCCAGCCTGGTGCTGATGCGCCGCGACGGCAATCTGCTGTCCAAGGAAACCCTGGCGCAGCAGATGAACAGCGTCCGCCACCTGGCGATCGGTCGCGACGGCACCATCGTCGCCGGCCAGCAGTTCATGGGCGATGCCCACGAACATGCCGACCTGCTGGCGATCAAGCGCCCCGGCCGTCCCTTCGAAGCCTTCCCTGTGGCCGAGGAGCAGCGCCTGGCGATGGCCCAGTACACCGCCAGCGTGGCGATCCACGACGACCTGCGCCTGGTGGCCCTGACCGCCCCGCGCGGCAACCGTTTCTTCATCTGGGACCTGGACAGCGGTGCCGTACGCCTCGACGCGCCGTTGCCGGACTGCGCCGGCGTGGGCGCGGTGAAGAACGGCTTCGTCGTCACGTCCGGACAGGGCCGTTGCCGCTTCTACGACTGCCAGGGCGAGCGCATCGCCGCGCAACCGCTGGAGCTGCCTTCCGGCCTCTGGGACAACCACCTGCACCTGGCCTGAGAGCGCGGCGTCAACCTCTCGCCATACCGGTCCGCGAAAGTCGGAAGCGACCTGCAACACGCTTGAAATCTTTCGCCAATCCTGTGCTTTGACAAGCCTTGAAAGCTGCACGTAATGTGTCGGATTCGCCCCGAAACGGGGCGCTCTCGGCATACCAGGGACCAGGATTATGTTGCTCCGCCGCATGTTGATCATGCTCGCCGCGGTGATCGCCGTGGTGGCGATTCTCGCCGGCTACAAGGTCTACTCCATCCGTCAGCAGATCGCCCTTTTCAGCGCACCGAAACCGCCGATCAGCGTGACCGCCAGCCTGGCCGAAAAGCGTCCCTGGCAGAGCCGCCTGCCAGCCATCGGCAGCCTCAAGGCATTCCAGGGCGTGACCCTCACCGCCGAAGTCTCCGGCACGGTACGCGACGTACTGTTCCTTTCCGGCGACCAGGTGAAGCTGGACCAACCGCTGATCCAGTTGGAAAGCGACGTCGAGGAAGCCACCCTGCGCACTGCCGAGGCCGATCTCGGCCTGGCCAGGGCCGAGTACCAGCGCGGCCGCGAACTGATCGGCAGCAAGGCCATCTCGAAAAGCGAATTCGATCGTCTCGCCGCGCAGTGGGCCAAGACCAGCGCCACCGTCGCCGAGCTGAAGGCGGCGCTGGCGAAGAAGCGCGTGCTCGCGCCCTTCGCCGGGACCATCGGCATCCGCCAGGTGGACGTCGGCGACTACGTCTCGCCCGGGACGCCGATCGCCACCTTGCAGGACCTTTCCACCCTGCTCCTGGATTTCCACCTGCCCGAGCAGGACTTCCCCCTGCTCAGCCGCGGCCAACTGGTGAAGGTCCGGGTCGCCGCCTACCCCGCCCAGGTGTTCGACGCCGAGATCGCCGCCATCAACCCCAAGGTCGACAACGAGACCCGCAACCTGCAGGTCCGCGCTGCCCTGGAGAACCCGGACGGCAAGCTGCTGCCGGGCATGTTCGCCAACCTCGAGGTGATGTTGCCTGGCGAGGAACAACGCGTCGTGGTCCCGGAGACGGCGATCACCTTCACCCTCTACGGCGACTCGATCTACGTCGTCGGGCAGAAGAAGGACGAGCAGGGCCAGGTGTCGAAGGATGACAAGGGCCAGCCGCAACGGGTCGTCGAGCGCCGCTTCGTCAGGATCGGCGAACGCCGCGAAGGCCTGGCGGTGGTGCTCGAAGGCCTGGAGGGCGGCGAGCAGGTAGTGACTTCCGGGCAACTGAAGCTCGACAACGGCGCCGCGGTGGCCATCGTCGCCGAGCGGGACCTCCAGCAAGAGCACTGAGTCGCGCGCCTTCCCGCTCCGTGGCGGAAGGCTTGCCAAGGGACTGAAACATGGCTTTTACCGATCCGTTCATCCGTCGTCCGGTCCTGGCGAGCGTGGTCAGCCTGCTGATCGTCCTGCTCGGCATGCAGGCCTTCAGCAAGCTGGTGATCCGCGAGTATCCGCAAATGGAGAACGCGCTGATCACGGTGACCACGCTCTACGCCGGCGCCAACGCGGAAACCATCCAGGGCTACATCACCCAGCCGCTGCAGCAGAGCCTGGCCAGCGCCGAAGGCATCGACTACATGACCTCGGTGAGCCGGCAGAACTATTCGACCATCTCCATCTACGCGCGGATCGGCGCCAATACCGATCGCCTGGTCACCGAGCTGCTGGCCAAGTCCAACGAAGTGAAGAGCCAGCTGCCGCCGGACGCCGAGGACCCGGTGCTGCAGAAGGAGGCCGCGGACGCCTCGGCGCTGATGTACATCAGCTTCTACAGCGAGCAGATGAACAACCCGCAGATCACCGACTACCTGTCGCGGGTGATCCAGCCCAAGCTGGCGACCCTGCCCGGTATCGCCGAGGCGGAGATCCTCGGCAACCAGGTGTTCGCCATGCGCCTGTGGCTGGACCCGGTGAAGATGGCCGCGTTCGGCGTCACCGCCGGCGAGATCAACCAGGCGGTGCAGCAGTACAACTTCCTCGCCGCCGCCGGCGAGGTGAAGGGCCAGTTGGTGGTCACCAGCGTCAATGCTTCCACCGACCTCAAGTCGCCCCAGGCCTTCGCCGCCATCCCGGTGAAGACCGACGGCGACCGCCGGGTGCTGATGGGTGATGTCGCACGGGTCGAGCTGGGCGCCGCCAGCTACGACGCGATCAGTTCGTTCAATGGGATTCCCTCGGTCTACATCGGCATCAAGGGCACGCCCAGCGCCAACCCGCTGGACGTGATCAAGGAAGTGCGGGCGAAGATGCCCGAACTGGAAGAGCAATTGCCGCCCAACCTCAAGGTGTCCATCGCCTACGACGCCACGCGCTTCATTCAGGCCTCCATCGATGAAGTGGTGAAGACCCTCGGCGAGGCGGTGCTGATCGTCATCGTGGTGGTGTTCCTGTTCCTCGGCGCGTTCCGTTCGGTACTGATCCCGGTGGTGACCATTCCGCTGTCGATGATCGGCGTATTGTTCTTCATGCAGGCCATGGGCTACTCGATCAACCTGCTGACCCTGCTGGCGATGGTCCTGGCCATCGGCCTGGTGGTGGACGACGCGATCGTGGTGGTGGAAAACATCCACCGCCACATCGAGGAGGGCAAGCCGCCCTTCGAGGCTGCCCTGGAGGGCGCGCGGGAGATCGCCGTACCGGTGGTCAGCATGACCATCACCCTCGCCGCGGTCTACGCGCCGATCGGCTTCCTCACCGGCCTCACCGGCGCCCTGTTCAAGGAGTTCGCCTTCACCCTGGCCGGCGCGGTGATCATTTCCGGGATCGTCGCCCTGACCCTGTCGCCGATGATGTGCTCGCGCCTGTTGCGCCACGAGGAGAATCCCTCGGGCCTGGCGCATCGCCTCGACCTGATCTTCGAGGGCCTGAAGCAACGCTACCAGCGCGCCCTCCACGGCACCCTGGACACCCGTCCGGTGGTCCTGGTGTTCGCCGTGCTGGTACTGGCGCTGATCCCGGTACTGCTGATGTTCACCAAGAAGGAGCTGGCGCCGGAAGAGGACCAGGGCATCGTGTTCCTCATGACCAACTCGCCGCAAACCGCCAACCTCGACTACCTGAATCACTACACCGCCGAGTTCGAAGGCATCTTCCGCAGCTTCCCGGAGTATTACTCGGCGTTCCAGATCAACGGCTACAACGGCGTCCAGGCCGGCATCGGCGGCATGCTGCTCAAGCCCTGGGACGAACGCGAAAAGAGCCAGATGGAATTGCTCCATGCGGTGCAGGCGAAGCTCAACGAGATTCCCGGCGTGCAGATCTTCGCCTTCAACCTGCCGTCGCTACCGGGCACCGGCGAGGGCCTGCCATTCCAGTTCGTGCTCAACACCGCCAACGACTACGAGTCGCTGCTGCAAGTGGCGCAACGGGTGAAGCAGCGCGCCAGCGAGTCCGGCAAGTTCGCCTTCCTCGATCTCGACCTGGCGTTCGACAAACCCGAGCTGGTGGTCGACATCGACCGCGAGAAGGCCGCGCAGATGGGCGTCTCCATGCAGGACCTGGGGGTGGCGCTGGCCAGCCTGCTCGGCGAGGGCGAGATCAACCGCTTCACCATCGACGGGCGCAGCTACAAGGTCATCGCCCAGGTCGAACGCCCCTATCGCGACAATCCCGGCTGGCTCGGCAGCTACTACGTGAAGAGCCGCAACGGCCAACTGGTCGCCCTCTCGACCCTGATCGAGACCCACGAACGGGCACGGCCACGGCAACTGAACCAGTTCCAGCAGCTCAACTCGGCGATCATCTCCGGCTTCCCCATCGTCAGCATGGGCGAGGCCATCGAGACGGTTCAGCAGATCGCCCGCGAGGAAGCCCCGCGTGGCTTCGCCGTCGACTACGCCGGCGCTTCCCGGCAATACGTGCAGGAAGGCAGCGCATTGCTGGTCACCTTCGGACTGGCCCTGGCGATCATCTTCCTGGTCCTCGCCGCACAGTTCGAAAGCTTCCGCGATCCGCTGGTGATCATGGTCACCGTGCCGCTGTCGATCTGCGGTGCGCTGATACCGCTGTTCCTCGGCGTGTCGAGCCTGAACATCTATACCCAGGTCGGCCTGGTGACACTGATCGGCCTGATCAGCAAACACGGCATCCTGATCGTCGAGTTCGCCAACCAGTTGCGCCACGAACAGGGGCTGGGGCGTCGCGAGGCCATCGAGCAGGCCGCCGCGATCCGCCTGCGGCCAGTACTGATGACCACCGCGGCTATGGTGCTCGGGGTGATCCCGCTGATCCTCGCCACCGGCGCCGGGGCGGTCAGTCGCTTCGACATCGGCATCGTGATCGCGACCGGCATGTCGGTGGGCACCCTCTTCACCCTGTTCGTCCTGCCGTGCATCTACACCCTGGTGGCCAGGCCGGATGCCCCGCCAGGCGTGACGCAAGCGGCAAACGCACACTGATCGGAAACGGCGGACAGCGACAACAGCGCTGTCCGCCGGCGCTGTCGCCCCATCCCACAGCCCTCCGGGCGCGATCCTATGTCCGCCGGCAGCCGCCTCCAGTAGACTGCCCGCTGAAACGCAGTGGTGAGACGAGCATGGCCGAGAGCGCTTTTTCCGAACGTATCGTGCAGAACCTGCTGGATACCGACTTCTACAAGCTGACCATGATGCAGGCGGTGCTGCACAACTATCCCAACGCCGAGGTGGAGTGGGAGTTCCGCTGCCGCAACCAGGAAGACCTGCGCCTGTACCTGCCGGCCATCCGCGAACAACTGGAATACCTGGCGGGCCTGGCGATCAGCGACGAGCAACTGGCCTTCCTCGAACGGATTCCCTTCCTCGCGCCGGACTTCATCCGCTTCCTCGGGTTGTTCCGCTTCAACCCGCGCTACGTGCAGACCGGCATCGAGAACGACGAATTCTTCCTGCGCCTGAAAGGTCCCTGGCTGCACGTGATCCTCTTCGAAGTGCCGCTGCTGGCGATGATCAGCGAGGTGCGCAACCGCGCCCGCTACCCGGCCGCCACCGTCGAGCAGGCGCGCGAACGCCTGCAGGAAAAGTTCGATTGGCTGCGCCGGGAGGCCAGCGCCGAGGAACTGGCCGGCTTCAAGATGGCCGACTTCGGTACCCGCCGCCGCTTCTCCTATCGGGTCCACGAGGCGGTGGTGAGCGGTCTGAAGGAGGACTTTCCGGGCTGCTTCGTCGGCACCAGCAACGTCCACCTGGCACGCAAGCTCGACCTCAAGCCCCTCGGCACCATGGCCCACGAATGGCTGATGGCCCACCAGCAGCTCGGTCCGCGCCTGATCGACAGCCAGAGTGCCGCGTTGGACTGCTGGGTCCGCGAATACCGTGGGCTGCTCGGCATCGCGCTGACCGACTGCATCACCACCGATGCCTTCCTGCGCGACTTCGACCTCTATTTCGCCAAGCTCTTCGACGGCCTCCGCCACGACTCGGGCGACCCATTGCTGTGGGCGGAAAAGACCATCGCCCACTACCTCAAGCTGGGCATCGACCCGCTGACCAAGACCCTGGTGTTCTCCGACGGCCTCGACCTGCCGCGGGCCCTGAAGATCTATCGCGCGCTGCAGGGCCGGATCAACGTCAGCTTCGGCATAGGCACGCATTTCACCTGCGACCTGCCGGGCGTCGAGCCGATGAACATCGTGGTGAAGATGAGCGCCTGCAACGGCCATCCGGTGGCGAAGATCTCCGATACGCCCGGCAAGGCGCAATGCCGGGACCCTGACTTCATCCACTACCTCAAGCACGTGTTCCAGGTCGCCTAGGGCAAGCCTGGCGCGCTGCGGCAAGGTGGCGCATGAGGCCTGGTCCTTATTCGGCCCATGCCTCCGACGATCTCATCGCCCATGAAAAAGCCCCGCCAAGGCGGGGCTTTTTCGACAAGGAGACTCAGCGCGACAGGCTGGCTCCCCCCTGGGAAAGACCGAACATCAGCAGCAGGATGTCCTTGTTCGGCTGGACCTCCTGGCGCGTCGGCCGCTCGGCCTTGAGCGCCGAAGGCGTCGGGCAGTACTCATGACCGCCGCTCATCTGCACCACGTTCGGCGCGGGTTCGTGCCAGGCGGCAGCCGCGGCTGTAGCCACGGCGAGAGCGCCGACCAGCAACAAACCTCGAGTGATTTCTAATTTCATGTCTGCAACCCTTTGATGGCGCTGCCAAACGCCGTCTGGTAACCATAGATGAAGGCTTGCCACTGCGCGCCAGTCCACGACGAACGGCGCTTCAACTGCTTCAGGTCGTGCTGGGACGCCTTGTTCACCGTAAGGCGGCGGCGGCTCTTCTCCAGGTCGATCAGCGCTACTTCGATGGCCTCACCCTCGACGCGGACGAAGATGTGCTTCGGATAGAGACAACCGTGCTGCCAGTGGGCGAGATTCATCCGGGCAATGGTAGCGCCGATTTGTTGCAGAATTCTTTGGTGCTTCGCTTCGCCCCAGCGGTCCTGGTCACCGCGCGCATAGCACTCGTCGAGGCTGGAGAAACCCTCCAGGGCTTCGGTCACCAGCAGCGCCTGCCATTGCCCGTCGACCTTGCGGCAGCCGGAATAGACCAGGCGCGGCACGCGTATACCGAGCGACTCGAAGGCCCGTAGCGCATCGCGCTCGCGCATGGCGGTGGGATAGCCGAAAGGGCGCTGCCAGTCGCGGTAGACGTGGCCGGTCTGCTGCTTGCGATAGAGCAGCCGTCCATCGCCGGTGTACACCCGCTGCACGCCGCTGGCCCCGCCACGGCGCTCGTTGGGCTCCTCGACCCAGCTGCCGGGTACCTGCAACCACTGGTCGATGGCGGAGTCGCCGGAGATACGTTGCAGGGATGCCAGATCGGGAGCCATCGTTATTCCTTTCGCAAGATATAGACCCGCCACATGTGATACAGCGGGATGAAATCGAGATGCTTCTGGACGACGAAGCCGGCGTCGCGGAACTCGCGCTCGACCGTTTCGGCTGGTAACACGAAGCGGTTCTGGTAGCCGGTCTGTTCCCCGTTCGCTACCCGCCGTGCCTCCATGCGCCTACGCTTCCAGGCCTTGAAATTGCCATCGACCCAGAGGGAAAGAATCACGCTGTCCCGCGTGACCCGGTGAAACTCGCGGAGCAGGACGCGTCGATCATCCGCCTCGCCGATGTGGTGGAGCAGCCGCATGCAGAAGATATTGTCCACCGAGCTGTCCGGCAGGTCGATGGCGAAAGCGGAAGTCTGCAAGGGCCGTACCCGTTTCACCACACCGTCCGGCTGACCGGCGCAGGCGACCGCCAGCATGTCCGCGGAATTGTCGGCGCCGATGATCACCCGGTTGTCCTTTTCCGCCAGCAGCGGCCAGAAGCGTCCGGCGCCGCAGGGCAGGTCGAGCACCAGGTTGGGCTGCCCCGCGAGCTTCAGCGCGTGCCGGGCGAGTTGGACGTCGCGCCGGTGGGAAAGTTTCCGGGCGAGGCCGTCCTGATGCTTCTTCAGGTAGGCCTCAGCATGCTCGCGATCATACTTGTGAGAAAAGTCGAGGTCGACAGGCGGATTGTTCATGACGGGAACTCCAGGATTCATGAGACGAACGGTATGAATCCAGCCGTCAAGCTCGGGTCAAGGGGTGGTGAATTTTTCGTCAAGCAACATCGAGTAAAACTTCGAACCGGCAGCCGTGCGGCTCCACCGCGCTGAGGGTTACGCTCCAGCCCTCGGCCGCGCAGATCCGCTTCACCAGCGAGAGCCCGAGGCCAAGGCCTTCGCCGCGCCCGGAGCTGGAACTGCCGCGAACGAAGGGCATGAAAATGCGTTCGCGTTGTTCTTCCGGGACGCCCGCCCCGGTGTCCTCGACGCTGAAACCATGCTCGTCGAGGGTCAGCGTGATGCTCCCGGCATCGGTGTAGTGGGTCGCGTTGCGCAACAGGTTGCCCATCACCGCGCGCAGCAGCGGCGCGTTGAACTGGCCGGCGCAGGCGCCTTCGTTGCGGTAGTGCAGGGTCAGTCCTCGCGCCTCGACCTGTTCGCGCCAGACCTGGACCAGGTCGTCGGCGATGCTCTCCAGGCTACCGTGGGGCGCCAGGCTTTCCTCGCCCTTCTGCGCACGCGCCAGCAACAGGAAGGTTTGCACCAGGTCGCGCATCTCCTCGGTGGCCTTGGTCATCCGCTCCAGTTGGCCACGGGCGCGCGGGCCGAGGCTGGGTTCTTCGGCCAGCAGTTCGCATGAGGTGGCGATGACCATCAACGGCGTACGCAACTCATGACTGACGTCGCTGGTGAACAATTGCTCGCGCTTGAGCGCGTCGCGCAGGCGGCCAAGGGTCTCGTCGAAGGAAGCGGCCAGCTCGCCGACCTCGTCGTTGGCGTAGTCCGGCGCCAACGGCGGCGCCAGACCGAGCAACTGTTCGCGATGCCGCACCTGGCGCGCCAGGCGCACCACCGGCTCCATCACCTTGCGCGCGAGCATCCAGCCAAGCAGGCCGGCCAGGGCGATGCTCAGCACGTAGCCGGTCAGCACCGAGGCGTAGAGCACCTGCTCGCGCGCTTCGAAATCGCTCTGGTCCTGCAGCAGGACGAAGCGGCGACCATCGATGTCGCGCACCAGCGCATGGAACGACAAGTCGCCCTCGAACACTTCGTGGAAACCGACATCCAGTTGGTCCAGCGCCGGCGGCATGGCGTAGGAGCCCTGGCCGTCGCTGATGAAGAAGCGCATGCCGGGATCGAGCACCGGGTTGCGTCCCTGGGCCAGGTCGTCGCGCAGGATGCGCTCCAGCTCGCCGCCCAGGTCGCGGGAAATCAGGCGCTCCTCGATGATGTGGACCACGCCGACGATGCCGGCGGAGAACAGTCCCCCCACGGCGACCGTCATCAGCATGAAGGCGATGACGATCCGGCGGGCGAGGCTCTGCTTATACTCCATTCGGCTCCTCCGCCAGGCGGTAGCCGACGCCATGCACCGTATGCAGCAAGGCCACGGAGAATGGCTTGTCAATCACCTGACGGAGTTGATGGACGTGGCTGCGCAGGCTGTCACTGTCCGGGCAGTCGTCGCCCCAGACCGCTTCTTCCAGGGCATCCCGGCGCACCACATGGGGGCTCTTCTGCATCAGCACTGCGAGCAGCTTTAGGCCGATCGGATTGAGCTTGAGCGACTTGCCCGCGCGCTTGACCTCCAGGGTATCCAGGTCATAGCTGAGATCGGCCACGCTCAGCTCGCGGCGGCCGCCACCCTGGGCGCGACGCAGCACCGCCTCGATGCGTGCGGAAAGTTCGGAAAGGGCGAAGGGCTTGACCAGGTAATCGTCGGCTCCGGAACGAAACCCCTGCAGGCGATCGTCCAACTGGTCGCGGGCGGTGAGCATGATCACCGGGGTGTCGCGCCGTGCGTCTTCGCGCAGGCGCCGGCACAGGGCATAGCCGTCGATTCCCGGCAGCATCACGTCGAGCACGATCAGGTCGTAGTGCTCGGTGGCCGCCAGGTGCAGGCCGGACAGCCCGTCCTGCGCGCAATCCACGGTATAGCCCTTGAGCGACAGGTAATCGGCCAGGTTGGCCAGGATGTCGCGGTTGTCTTCGACCACCAGTATTCGCATGTCCCACTCCTTCGCAGGAAGACCGATCGAGCGCCTCTCGCGCATTTACGGATTCTTCACCGGCGATTCACACCGGCTCTACGCTCGCCACCAGAGACTGCATGGCGTCTTCCATGGCCGCCGATCATAGCGGCTTTGCGGATGCGCACGAACCCCGGCGGTGGATTTAACCAGCGTCGAAGTCAAGAGAACGTCAACGCCAGCGTTGGAGATCGCATGACCCAGGCCGCCGTCCATTCCCCTTCCCGTCCATTCAACCCCTGGCTGTTCCTCGCCCTGCCGCTGGGCCTGGCGGCACTGCTGCTGGCCTTCGAGCCGGTGACCCTCGACCTCGCCCTGGCCAACCTGATGTACGACCCGGGCGCCGGCTTCATCGGCCGGCACAGCTGGTTCCTGGAGAACATCCTGCACGACCGGGTCAAGCAACTGGTGATCGCCATCAGCGTCCTCGGCCTGCTGGTCTCCATCGCCGGACTGTTCCACCGGCCATGGCGCGCACTGAGCAGGCCGCTGGCCTATGTGTTCCTCGCCATGAGCCTTGCAGCCAGCATAGTCACTCCGCTCAAGGCGCTCACCGCCGTGCAGTGCCCCTGGAGCCTGGCGCAGTTCGGCGGCGAGGAAACCTATAGTTCGCTGCTCAGCCCACGGCCGCCGACCGAGCACCCCGGACGCTGCTGGCCGGGCGGGCACGCATCGTCCGGATTCGTCCTGTTCGCGCTGTTCTTCGCCCTGCGCGACCGCAAGCCCAGGCTGGCGCGCTACGCCCTGGCCTTCGCCTTCGCCATGGGCTGTCTTCTATCGCTGTCGCGCATGCTGCAAGGTGCGCACTTCCTCTCGCACAACCTGTGGACGATGCTGTTCGACTGGCTGATCTGCCTCGGCCTGTACCGCCTGATGCTCTACCGACCGGAGACGCGGGGACAGCGCAACGGCGGCGCCGACGAAAACCGCGTTCAGGAAGACGATTCGTCCGCTCCCAGCACGCCGAACTCGATGGGCACCTTCATGTAGAACAGCCGCACGCCGGCCTGGCGGATCGACTCGAACAGCCGTTCTGACTGCTCGGGATCGACCGCCATGAGGATTTCCTGCGGCTGGTCGGCCAGCTCGAAGAAGTGCATCGAATGCAGCCGGCCGCTCTGGCCGAAGCCTTCGCTGGCAGCCAGCGCGGTGGCACCGCGCACGCCCAGGCGGCGCGCCTCTTCCAGCAGCCAGTCGCAGATCGGCTGGCCCTGGTGGCGGCGCCCCTGCTGGGTGATGAAGGTCAGTTGATAGCCTTGCATGGTCGGTCCTCCCGCTGCGCTATTTGCCCAGCATCCAGTTCATCGAGAACAACCCCAGCAGGGTCATCAGCAACGACCCGCTGACGTGCGTCGCGATGGCCCCGGCGGCCCAGCCCAGGCGGCCCTCCTGAAGCAGGCTGACGACCTCGGCGGAAAAGGTGGAGAAAGTGGTCAGGCCGCCGCAGAACCCGGTGATGATCAGTAGCCGCCATTCCGGAGCGATGCCCGGCGCCTGGGCGAAATAGGCAATCGCCGCGCCGATGACATAGCCGCCGATCAGGTTGGCCAGCAGCGTGCCGGGGGGAATGCTGGGCAGCAGGCTGTTCAGCTTGAGCCCGAGGAACCAGCGCAGCAACGCCCCCAGGGCGGCGCCGAGGGCGATGGCGAGAATGGATTTCCACATAGTCCTGTCCTTGTAGGAGCGATTCGGACAGGCGGCAGGCGAGCGCCTACGCGCCTTTCCAGGTTCATGCGTAGGCATCATCAGCCCCAGGGGCGGTTGAAGGAGGAATGCCATCTCCTGTCGGCAAGATTGGCACAAAGCGAGGCACCTATCAAAGGCCGGAGTACGCCGGATCGCCCGAAGCGTGCCAGTCTAGGGAACCTTCCCCCTTCCTTCGCCGGAGCACCCATGCGCCCAGTCCTGCTGCTTTGCTGCCTGTTCCTGTCCGCCACCGCCCAGGCCGAGGATTGCTCGCCGCAAACCTCTGTCGGTAGCTGGTGCGAGCTGCCGCTCGCGGCCCTCCACCCGACCCAGCAGAATGTCGGCCTGCTGCAGGTCGAGGATGACCAGGCCAAGCTCGCCGGGAAGAAGCCCAAGGCTCTCGAGCGCTACTTGCGTAAGAAGGAGATTCCGGTGGTGATCGGCCCCGGCGGCCGCTTCTACCTCACCGATCGCCATCACCTGAGTAGCGCGCTCTGGCGCCTGGACCCGAAACAGGGCGTGCCGGTGAAGGTGATCGGCCGGCTACCCCAGGCCAGCGACTTCTGGGAGAAGATGCAGGAAAACCACTGGGTCTGGCTGCACGATGCGCGTGGCGCGGAGATCCCGCCCGAGGCCCTGCCGGACGCTCTCGCCGGGCTTGGCGACGATCCCTACCGCGCCCTGGCCGGCTACGCCGAGGACGAGAACGCCTTCGACAAGGATCGGCAGAGCTATTTCATCGAATTCCACTGGGCGCGCTATTTCGGCGAACGCATGCACTGGCGGCCGATCAGCCGCGCCACTCTGCCCGACGACCTGAAGCAGGCACTGCGCCTGGCCTGCGAACCGGCGGCAAGGGAGCTGCCGGGCTACCGCCAGGACTGCCCGCACTGAGGAATAAAAAAGCCCCGCCGAAGCGGGGCTTTTCCAACCACAGGGGCCGGTCGGCTTACATCATGCCGCCCATGCCGCCCATGCCGCCCATGTCAGGCATGCCGCCCATGGCCGGCTTGTCTTCCACGATCTCGGCAACCATGGCTTCGGTGGTGATCATCAGACCGCCGATGGAGGCCGCAGCCTGCAGAGCGGAACGAGTGACCTTGGCCGGGTCCAGGATGCCCATCTCGATCATGTCGCCGTACACGCCGGTAGCAGCGTTGAAGCCGTAGTTGCCGGAACCCTGCTTGACCTTGTCGACCACTACGCTCGGCTCGTCGCCGGCGTTGGCCACGATCTGGCGCAGCGGCGATTCGACGGCGCGACGCAGCAGGGCGATACCGACGTTCTGCTCCTCGTTGTCACCCTTCAGGCCTTCGATGGCTTGCAGGGCACGAACCAGGGCTACGCCGCCGCCGGGAACCACGCCCTCTTCCACCGCTGCACGGGTAGCGTGCAGGGCGTCTTCGACGCGGGCTTTCTTCTCTTTCATCTCGACTTCGGTGGCAGCGCCTACCTTGATCACGGCAACACCGCCGGCCAGCTTGGCCAGGCGCTCTTGCAGCTTCTCGCGGTCGTAGTCGGAAGTGGTTTCCTCGATCTGCTTGCGGATCTGCAGGACGCGGGCTTCGATATCAGCCTGCACACCGGCGCCATCGATGATGGTGGTGTTTTCCTTGTTGATCACGACGCGCTTGGCGTTGCCCAGGTGCTCCAGGGTAGCGCCTTCCAGGCTCAGGCCGACTTCTTCGCTGATCACGGTACCGCCGGTGAGGATGGCGATGTCCTGCAGCATGGCCTTGCGGCGATCGCCGAAGCCCGGAGCCTTGACAGCCGCGACCTTGACGATGCCACGCATGTTGTTCACCACCAGGGTGGCCAGGGCTTCGCCCTCGACGTCCTCGGCGACGATCAGCAGCGGACGGCCGGCCTTGGCGACGGCTTCCAGCACCGGCAGCATTTCGCGGATGTTGGAGATCTTCTTGTCGACCAGCAGCAGCAGCGGGCTATCCAGCTCGGCAGCCATGGTGTCCGGCTTGTTCACGAAGTAGGGGGACAGGTAGCCGCGATCGAACTGCATGCCTTCGACGACGGACAGTTCGTTTTCCAGGCCCGAGCCTTCCTCGACGGTGATCACGCCTTCTTTACCGACTTTTTCCATGGCTTCGGCAATGATCTGGCCGATGGACTCGTCGGAGTTGGCGGAGATGGTGCCTACCTGGGCGATGGCCTTGGTGTCGGCGCAGGGCTTGGCCAGCTCTTTCAGCTGGGCGACGATAGCCACGGTGGCCTTGTCGATGCCACGCTTCAGGTCCATCGGGTTCATGCCGGCGGCAACGGCCTTCAGGCCTTCGTTGACGATGGCCTGGGCCAAGACGGTCGCGGTGGTGGTGCCGTCACCGGCAGCGTCGTTGGCCTTGGAGGCAACGTCTTTCACCAGTTGCGCGCCCATGTTCTCGAACTTGTCTTTCAGCTCGATTTCCTTGGCGACGGAAACGCCGTCCTTGGTGATGGTCGGAGCGCCGAAGGACTTGTCCAGAACCACGTTGCGGCCTTTCGGGCCGAGGGTGGCCTTGACGGCATCGGCCAGCACGTTCACGCCGACCAGCATTTTCTTGCGAGCGGAATCGCCGAACTTAACTTCTTTGGCAGCCATGTTCTCTTTCCTCTAAATCGAATTCGGTGAAAACGGAGTGGTGAGACCGATCAGTCTTCCAGGACGGCGAGGATTTCGGACTCGCCCATCACCAGCAGTTCCTCGCCATCGACCTTGATGGCGTTGCTGCCGGAGTAAGGCCCGAAGACCACCTTGTCGCCCACCTTCACTGCCAGAGCGCGCACTTCGCCGTTGTCCAGTACACGACCGGTACCTACGGCTACCACTTCACCGCGGTTCGGCTTCTCGGCGGCGGAACCCGGCAGCACGATGCCGCCTGCGGTCTTGGTCTCTTCCTCGCTGCGACGGATAACGACGCGATCATGCAGAGGACGAAGCTTCATAGTCGTAACTCTCCCAAACAGTGGTTTCCAACGGCCGGATCGAAGTCCGGCGGGTTTTGTTGAAGCCGGCGTTGCCGGGTTGCGACTCGACGCGCGAGCCGCGTAAGACAGCCTGCCCTTGTGGCAGGGACCTTGCGGTGACCGTTACATAAGGTCGCCACAAGCCATTTCAAGGGCATGCAGTGAAATTTTTTTTCAGTTGCGCGAATCGTCGCGGCGCTCGTACTCGCCCTCGATGACGTTCGGCCGCGACGGACCCTGTCCGTAGCGGGCGTTCAGGTCGTCGGCGAAGGCGCGCCGGCGCAGCGCCTGCTGTTCGACGCGGCGGCGCAGGCCGCCGAGCATCAGGCGACGGGTGAAAGGAATCAGGCAGAGGATGCCGAAGATGTCGCTGATGAAACCCGGCAGCATCAGCAGGCCGCCGCCGACGGCGATCAACAGGCCTTCGAGCATTTCCTGCTCCGGCAGTTCGCCACGGGCCAGTCGTTCGCGGGCGCGCCAGGCGGTGGCCACGCCGGCCACGCGCAACAATGCAGCACCGATGAAGGCGCTGGCGACGATCAGGAACAGGGTCCAGCCGACCCCGATGACACTGCCGACCTTGATCAGGACGGCCAGCTCGACCAGCGGGAAGAGCAACAGCAGAAAGAGGAAAGCGCGCATTTCAGAGTCCTTGGCGGGGCCCGTTTGCCCCCGGTACCACCAGTAGTTGGCGCCAGCCGGGGAAGAATTCAACCCTGCTCCGGCTCGACGGTAGGCCAGCGCTCGGCCCTGGCCAATTGCACCAGCGCCTGGCGCACGGCCCCGGGGTTGCCGCAGGCGGCGGGGAACGGCAGCCAGTGCAGGCCCTGGCCGATGCGCAGGTGGAAACCTTCTGTATCAATTCCCGCCAGCTGCGCCGCGGCATGCGCCGGCAGTCCGGCCAGTTCCACATAGTGGGCGATGGCGGCGGCGTGGTCGCTGTTCATGTGCTCGACCATGCCGCGCTCGGCTTCTCCGGCGAACGGATTGGCCAGCGGCACGCGCTCGGCGGCCAGCCAGTGGATCGCGCCGAAACCGCCGATGAAACGCCACTGGACCGGCTGCAGCACCCAGAAGTCGAAATCGTGGACCCGATGGTAGTCGGCGGACTCGGGGAAATAGCGGTAGTAACGCTCGGCCGCCGCGGCGACCTCCTCCTCCGCCAATTGCCGCGCCTCGGCCAGCAGGGTGAGGCGGCCGACAGCCTGGATATCCTCGGCGCCGCGCTCGCCTACCAGCATCGAGCAGCGCGGGTCCGCCTGCAGGTTGTGGGTGTGCTGGGCGATCCGGCTGATCAGGATCAGCGGCCGGCTTTCGGCATCCAGGCAATAGGGAACCACCGAGCCGAAAGGAAAGCCCGGCCATTTCTTCGAGTGGGTGGAAAGGACCGCACGGTATTCCTTGAGCAGCAATTCTCGGGCATTCTTTGCAGCTTCAACGCTCAATTTATGACTCCTTGCATAGAATCCGTCGTAAACGGACGGGCATATCAAAGTGCGTTCGCAGGTGCCGGCAAGGTCCGCTTCCAGAAACTGCTCGTGGGGTTCCAAGCAATGCAATTGAAAGACAAGGTCATCATCATCACCGGCGGCTGCCAGGGGCTCGGCCGGGCAATGGGCGAATATCTCGCCGGCAAGGGCGCCAGGCTGGCCCTGGTCGATCTCAACCGCGAACGTCTCGACGAAGCCGTCGCTGCCTGCAAGGCCGCCGGTGGCGACGCTCGCGCCTACGTGTGCAACGTGGCGGACGAGGAACAGGTTACCCACATGGTGGCCCAGGTCGCCAGCGACTTCGGCGCGATCAACGGCCTGGTCAACAACGCCGGCATCCTCCGCGACGGCCTGACCATCAAGGTCAAGGACGGCCAGTTGAGCAAGATGAGCCTGGCCCAATGGCAATCGGTGATCGACGTCAACCTCACCGGTGTGTTCCTCTGCACCCGCGAAGTGGCGGCGAAGATGATCGAGCTGAAGAACGAAGGCGCGATCGTCAACATTTCCTCGATCTCCCGCGCCGGCAACATGGGCCAGGCCAACTACTCGGCAGCCAAGGCCGGGGTGGCCGCGGATACCGTGGTCTGGGCGAAGGAACTGGCGCGCTACGGCATCCGCGTGGCCGGCGTGGCGCCGGGCTTCATCGAGACCGAGATGACCGCCGGGATGAAACCCGAGGCGCTGGAGAAGATGACCGCCGGCATCCCCCTCAAGCGTATGGGCAAGCCGGTGGAGATCGCCCACTCGGTGGCCTACATCTTCGAGAACGACTACTACACCGGCCGCGTTCTCGAACTGGACGGCGGCCTGCGCCTGTAGGCCCCGGCCCCGCAAGGAAAAAGCCCCGCTATCGCGGGGCTTTTTCGTGCAGGCCGGCTTACCAGCCGACCCCGAGGCCGAAGGTATAGCGGCGCTGGTTGACGTTGCCGTCGTTGCCGCTGAACTTGTCCCATTCCGCCTTCATGCTCAGCGAAGCCCAGCTGGTCAGCTTGTAGCGGATCCCCGCCTCGGTCTGCAGCTCGTAGTCCAGGCCGGATTGCAGCGGCTTGCTGACCTCGCCGTTGGTGAACAGCTCGAACTGCTTGGCCAGCAGGTAGCGGTTGTAGTCCCACTTGAAGCTCGACGAATAGAAGTGCTCCTTCTCGCCATCGGCGAACTCGTAGTCGTTGCGGTTGACCAGGGTGGCGATGGAGAACGCGCCCAGCTCGTTGTCCCAGAACTGGTAGCCGGGGCCGGTACCGACGGTACGCTTCTTCGCCAGGTCCTCGATCATGTCGCGCTTGTAGGCGACCTGGCCCTGCCAGAACCAGTGGTCGTCGATGAAGCGGTCCAGCGCGTACTGGCCGGAATAATTGTCGGTGCTGACCTGGCCGTTCTTCTTCTCGCGGTTGTACTCGCCCTGCACGTTGTGGCGCCAGAGTCCGTGGCGGGCGTTGGTCTTGAAATCGATGTCGTAGTCGGACACATCGTTCTCGGCCTGCTTGCGGTCCAGCGAGAAATCGACGTTGCCGTTCCATACCCAGTCCTGGAGGATCGGCTTGGGCGGCATCATCTGCTGGATGCTGGCCAGCTCCACGGTCTTCGGCTCGCCGTTGACCAGGGTCACCTGGCCCGGCCCGGCGGCCTTGATGCCCTTGGAGTGCTCGCCAGTCTCGGCATCCTGCTTGACCAGCAGGTTCTGCTCGCTCTCGAAGGTGGAGATCTTGTCCCACTTGAGCGTGATGTCGCCGCCATAGTCGGTCTTCAGCAGCAGCTTGCCGCCGTCGAACAGGGTGATCTTGCCGGTAAGGCGGTCACCGTTCTTCATCCAGACCGTATCGGCAAGGGCAGAGGTGGAACTTGCAAGGGCAGCGAGGCACAGCAGGATTCTCGACAACATGAGCACAAATCAACTGAGTTGGGTTCGAAGAGGCCGGCATTATCCAAATGCCGGGCGGCAGAGCAAGGACCGGGGCACGGGCGGTAAAGTTCAGCCGGATCGACCGAAAGGTGAGCCGCGTCACCAGCCGACGCCGACCCCGATCAGGTAATGCCGGTCGGACTGGGTGCCCCCCTCGGTGCGCAACTGGTCCAGTTCATAGAGGAACGAAAGACGCGCCCAACTGTTCAGGCGATAGCGCAGGCCGTATTCGCTGTCGAGCAGGTAGTCGATCCGCTCGATGCCGGGAACCAGCACGGTCCCCTTGCTGTACAGCTCCAGCCGGGTGCCGGCGAGCAGCCGCTTGTAGTCCCACTCCAGCGAATAGGAGGTGAAATCCTCGCGCGGCTGATCGCGCCACTCCAGTTGCCAGCGACTGATCTCGGCGACCAGGTCGAAACGCCCGAGTTCGTCGTCCCAGAACTGGTAGCCGGGGCCGGTTCCCAGCGCGCTCTGGCGCTCCAGGTTGTCGATCGCATCGTGCTTCTGCGAATAGCTGCCGCGCCAGAACCAGTGTTCGTCGAAGAAGCGATCGAGGTCGTAGTCCAGCTCCCAGTTGTCCTCGACCTTGCGCCCGTCCTTCTT
This sequence comes from Pseudomonas sp. HMSC065H01, assembly GCF_001815235.1. Taxonomy (NCBI): domain Bacteria; kingdom Pseudomonadati; phylum Pseudomonadota; class Gammaproteobacteria; order Pseudomonadales; family Pseudomonadaceae; genus Pseudomonas; species Pseudomonas sp. HMSC065H01. Next base: position 82,508 of record NZ_KV819908.1, read on the forward strand.
TTCCCGCTCCACTTCCCCCGCCAGCACGTGGCGCCAGGCACCGTGGCGAAGCCGGGTATCGCCCTTGAGCTTCCATTCGTCCTTGTCGCTGTCGTTGCGCTTGCTATCCAGCTTGACGTCGAGATTGCCCTCCCAGACCAGGTCCTCCACCAGCGGTCGCGGCGGCACCATCTGGCGAATACTGGCCAGCGGGACGGTATGGCTGCCGCCATCGACGATCCGCACCATGCCCTTGCCCGCCGCCTCCAGGGTTCGGCTACGCTGCCCGGATACGCCCTGCTGCTTGATCAGCAGGGGTTTGTCGGAACTGATGGTGTCGATATCCTTCCAATCGATCAGCACCTGGCCGGCATAACGGGTCTTCAGCGCCAGCTTGCCGCCGTCCATCAGCACGATCTCGCCGGACAGGCGGTCGCCGTTGTCCAGCCATACGGTGTCGGCCAGCGCGGGGCCGGCCAGGAGCATCACGACGATTGAACAGAGGGCTCTGAGCGACATGGGCGTTCACAAGGCGGACAGGAAAGGGAAAACCGATGAGCATGCATGGGCCGGCAGCGACCCGGCAAGTGCCCAGGCGCGCCGCGAGGCCCTGTACCTGGTGCTGGCGCAGGTGCCGCCGGGGCAGGTGGTCAGCTACGGGCAACTGGCCGAACTGGCCGGCCTAGGCCGCGCCGCCCGCTGGGTCGGCAGGACGCTCAGCCAGTTGCCGGTGGATACCCGCCTGCCCTGGCATCGGGTTCTCGGCGCCGGCGGTCGCATCAGCCTGCCGGCGGACAGTCCCGGCGGTCGCGAACAACGCGCACGCTTGCGCGAGGAAGGCGTTCTCCTGCACAACGACAGGGTGGACATACGTCGGCATGGCTGGCTTACAGCGAAGTAGAGCGGTTAGAGTGCGCGTTATTTTTTGCGGAACGGTTACCCCATGACTCAGCAATCCTGGCGAGAGGCCCTGGTCGCCTACAAGTCTCCCGCCAGCCTGGCCCTCCTGCTGCTCGGCTTCGCCGCCGGCCTGCCGACCATGCTGGTGTTCAACACCCTGTCGGTGTGGCTGCGCGAAGCCGGCGTGGCGCGGGATACCATCGGTTTCGCCAGTTGGCTGGGGCTGGTGTACGCCTTCAAGTGGGTCTGGTCGCCGATGCTCGACCAGTGGCGCCTGCCCTTCGTCGGCCGTCTCGGCCGGCGCCGTTCCTGGCTGGTGTTCTCGCAGGTGCTGATCGCCCTGGGACTGCTCGGCATGGCCCTGTGCAATCCGCAGAGCCACCTGCCCTGGCTGATCGGCCTGGCCCTGCTGGTGGCGTTCGCCTCCGCCACCCAGGACATCGCGATCGACGCCTACCGCCTGGAAATCGCCGAGGATAGCCGCCAGGCCGCCCTCGCTGCCTGCTACATGACCGGCTACCGCGCGGCGATCCTGCTGGCCAGCGCCGGCGCGCTGATTCTCGCCGAATGGTTCGGCTCCACCAGCCTCAACTACAGCCAGTCGGCCTGGGGCCTGACCTATGCGTTGTTCGCCCTGCTGATCCTGCCTGGGCTGGTCACCAGCCTGCTGATCCGCGAGCCGGCGGTGGACGTGCCGATCCACGTCAACCCGTCGCGTTTCGACTTCAACCACCAACTGCTCTCGGTGCTCCTGCTGCTGATCCTGCTGATCTCGCTGCCGGCGATGATCACCGCCCTCCTCGACCGCGCCTGGCCGCGCGCCGGCCTCTACGCGCTGCTCATGGGGATCTGCCTGTCGCCGTGGGGACGCCAGCAGATCCGCCCGGTCCGCGAACTGCTCGCCACCGTGCGCAGGCCGCTGCTGGTGGCGGCGCGCGGCAAGGAAGTGCCGCTGTTCGATTTCGTCCACCAGGCGGTCTCGGTGATGGTGCTGATCATCCTCCTCGTCACCGTCACCGCCATGTGCCGCGCCTACTACTCCGGCGCCTGGCCGCGCGGCACGCTGTTCCTGCTGATCGCCGCGTCCTGCCTGTCGGCACCCGGACGCCTGCTGATGGCCCCGGTGCTGACGCCGATCACCGAGTTCGTCCAGCGCTATCGCTGGCAGGCCCTGCTGCTGCTCGGCCTGATCTCCACCTATCGCCTGTCGGACACGGTGATGGGGGTGATGGCCGGGGTCTTCTACATCGACATGGGCTTCTCCAAGGAAGTCATCGCCAGTGTCAGCAAGGTCTTCGGCGTACTCATGACCCTGATCGGCGCCGCCGCCGGCGGGGTGCTGATCGCCCGCTTCAGCATCCTCTCCATCCTGTTCATCGGCGGTGCCGCTTCGGCTGCCACCAACCTGCTGTTCGCCATGCTCGCCCAGCTCGGCCCGCTGCACGCCGAGGCCCTGCCCAGCCATGACGTGATCAGCCTGGTGATGGCACTCGAGCCGCACGTGCTGATGCTGGTGATGACCATCACTCTCGACAACTTCAGCGGCGGCCTCGCCGCCTCGGCCTTCGTCGCCTACCTGTCGAGCCTGACCAACCTGAAGTTCTCCGCCACCCAGTACGCCATGCTCAGCTCGACCATGCTCCTGCTGCCGCGCTTCATCGGCGGCTACTCCGGAACCATGGTCGAGAGCCTCGGCTACGAGCACTTCTTCTACGTCACCGCGGTGATGGGCATTCCCACCCTGCTGCTGATCGGCTGGTTGTGGCTGCGCCGCGCGCCGTCCAGCGAGACGCCGGCGCCGGGACACCAGAACGCCGAGCAGCACTGAGGCGAGAATGAAAAAGGCCGGCATTCGCCGGCCTTTTTCGTGGATCGCACGGACCTCAGTCGGCCATCGCGCCCTGCACAACCTTGACCACCCGCTGCGGGAAGGGAATGCCGATACCTTCCTTGCCCAGCGCGTCGCGGGCCTTTTCGTTGAACATGAACATCACGTCCCAGTAGTCGGCGTTCTTCACCCAGACCCGCAGGGACAGGGTAATCGCGCTTTCGCCGAGATTGGAAACCACCGCCACCGGTGCCGGGTCCTTCAGAACCCGCGGATCGTCGGCCATGGCCAGGAGAATGTTCTGCGCATTCTTCAGGTCGGCGTCGTAGTCGATGCCGACGTCGAAGATCACCTTGCGCAGCGGCTCGGCGGAGTAGTTGGTCACCGTTCCGTTGGACAGCGCCCCGTTGGGCACGATGATCCGCTTGTTGTCGCCGCTACGCAGCACGGTGTGGAAGATCAGGATCGAATCCACGGTGCCGGCCACGCCCTGTGCCTCGATCCAGTCGCCGACCTTGAACGGGCGGAACAGCAGGATCAGCACGCCGCCGGCGAAGTTAGCCAGGCTGCCTTGCAGGGCCAGGCCGATGGCCAGGCCGGCGGCGCCGATGGCGGCGACGAAGCTGGTGGTCTGGATGCCGATCATGGAAGCCACGCTGACCACCAGCAGGATCTTCAGGACGATGCTCACCAGGCTGCCGACGAAGCCTTGCAGGGTGCGGTCGACGCTGCGCCTGGCGAGCAGGCCGCCGACCCGGCCGGTCAGGGTGTTGATCAGCCACCAGCCGATCGCCAGGGTCAGCAGCGCCAGGGCGACCTTGCCGCTGTACTCCAGCACGATCGGCAGCCAGGACTCGGTCTGCTGCACCAGTCGGTCGTAGTTCAATTCCATGCATTACCTCCATTTCTCGAAAAACACCCCTCCCTTCCGCAACGGAAACGGGACGGGCTTGCAGATTCCTGCCCGGACGCCGTGGGGCGACGTTTCCGGGCCTGGATACGAATCGGCGCAGCGCGGACGAACCGACGCTGCGCCGACAGGGGCGGACAACGCGGGAGAGGTCGCGGCGGCGCTACTCCCTATTGCGATGCCCGGGATGGCGAGAGGTTCCGAAAAACCTCGTCAATCGCGGAAGTTGGTGAACTGCAACGGCATGCCGAGGGATTCGCCGCGCAGCAGGGCGATGGCCTCCTGCAGATCGTCACGCTTCTTGCCGGTGACGCGCACCTGCTCGCCCTGGATGGCGGCCTGGACCTTGAGCTTGCGCTCCTTGATCAGACCAACGATCTTCTTCGCCAGGTCCTTGTCGATGCCCTCGCGGAAGTTGACGTCCTGCTTGACCACCTTGCCCGACGGGTAGGCATCCTTGATCTCCATGCACTGGCTGTCGACCTTGCGCTTGACCAGGTTGGAACGCAGGATGTCGAGCATCTGCTCGAGCATGAAATCGGCTTCGGCGGTGAGGGTCACCGACTTGTCCTTGGCTTCGAAACTGCATTTGCCTTTCAGGTCGAAACGGCGATCCAGTTCCTTGATGGCGTTGTCCACGGCGTTGGTCAACTCGTGTTTGTCCAGTTCGGACACCACGTCGAACGAAGGCATGTCATCTCTCCAGATGGACGGCGCGACAGGGTTCACAGACGGAACCGCGCCTGGCTTGACGGTAAAAAATGCCCGCCCATTATAACCGAGCCCTCGCGAGCGAATGCCCGCCGGTGTGGCGGAGACCGACGATTTCTTCCCGATGGCGCGCGCGACCGCGGCCGGGACCCGGCCTCCCGCGACGAACCGGGCCCTTGCCGGCAGCGTACCGGCGCCCATCCTCTTCTCGAGTCCGTTCATGCCCAACCCCGATCTCAGCATCCTGGTCGTCGACGACGCCAAGTTTTCCAGCGCCATGATCGGCCGCGCCCTCAGCCAGGCCGGCTACCAGGACATCCGCTTCGCCAGCAGCGCCAGCGAGGCCCTGCAGCAGCTCGAACAACGCCCGGTCAGCGTGCTCCTGGCCGACTGGCTGATGCCGGAGATGGACGGCCTGGAACTGACCGCCCGGGTCCGCCAACTGGACGAAAGCATCAACCACTACACCTACATCGTCCTGCTCACCGGCAAGGAAGGCGAGAACGTCCTCGGCGAGGCCTTCGACCGCGGCGTCGACGACTTCGTCAGCAAGGCCGCGATGAACGAGCAACTGGTGCCGCGCATCTACGCAGCCGACCGCCTGTGCAACACCCTGCAACGGTTGCTGGTGGAAAACCGCCTGCTCACCGAAAACATCGCGCGGATGGAAGAACGCAACCTGGTGGATACCCTCACCGGCCTCGGCAATCCCCGCTACCTGCGACAGAAGCTGGCCGACAGCCTGCGCCAGGTGGAAACCCGCGGTGGAGCGCTGTGCTACCTGCTGGTCGGCATGCCCGAGGCACCGGTCCTGCGCCAGCGGCACGGCGAGGCCTTCCATCGCGAGCTGCTGCTCGGCGTGGCCAGGCGCCTGCAACAGCTGGTCCGGCCGCTGGACGTGCTGGTGCGCCTGGACGAACAGCATTTCGCCCTGATCACCCTGGTGGAGGACCTGCACGAATGCTCGTCGAGCAGCTTCAAGCGGCTGCACGACGGGCTCAACCTGAAGGCCTTCAAGACCAGCGAAGGCTTCATCAGCCTGAAAGCCGGCATCGCCATGCTCGGCCTCGACAGCGGGGCATTGCCGCTGGGCATCGACGAACTGCTGCAGCGCACCGAGGCCCTGTTGCCCGATGCCTATGCCAGCGGCAGGATCGCAACCTGCCGGCTACCGGCACTGCGCTAGACTTCGCCCTATCGTCAGCCATTCGCAGTAGCCACCATGACCTGGCATATCCTCGGCGCCGGTAGCCTCGGCAGCCTCTGGGCCGCGCGCCTCGGGCGCGCCGGCCTGCCCGTCCGCCTGATCCTGCGCGACCGCCAGCGCCTGCGCCGCTACCAACAGGCCGGCGGACTGAGCCTGGTGGAAGACGGCCAGGCCAGCCTCTACCCGATCGCCGCGGAAACCCCGGACGGCGGGCAACCCATCCAGCGCCTGCTGCTGGCCTGCAAGGCCTACGACGCGGAGGAAGCCGCCTCCAGCGTGGCCCATCGCCTGGCCGGCAACGCCGAACTGCTGTTGCTGCAGAACGGCCTGGGCAGCCAGCAGGCGGTCGCCGCCCGCCTGCCGCGCAGCCGCTGCCTGTTCGCCTCCAGCACCGAAGGCGCGTTCCGCGATGGCGATTTCCGCGTGGTCTTCGCCGGCCGGGGGCACACCTGGCTCGGCGATCCGCGCGACACAAGCGCCCCCGCCTGGCTGGCGCAGCTGTCCCAGGCCGGGATCCCGCACAGCTGGAGCGACGACATCCTCGAACGGCTGTGGCGCAAGCTGGCCCTGAACTGCGCGATCAACCCGCTGACCGTCCTCCACGATTGCCGCAACGGCGGCCTGCGGCAGCACCCGGAAGAGATCGCCGCGCTTTGCGACGAACTCGGCCAGTTGCTCCACGCCAGCGGCTACGACGCCGCCGCCAGGAGCCTGCTGGAGGATGTCCGGGCGGTGATCGACGCCACCGCGGCCAACTATTCCTCGATGCATCAGGACGTCACCCGCGGCCGGCGCACGGAAATCGGCTACCTGCTCGGCTACGCCTGCCAGCACGGGCAGCGCCTGGGACTACCGCTGCCGCGCCTGGGAACCTTGCTCGCCCGCCTCCAGGCCCATCTGCGCCAGCGCGGTTTGCCCGACCGCTAAAGCGCGTTACCCTGCCCGCCATTCCTTTTCGCCGCGGACCGCCAGAGCCCATGAACCTGCGCCAGCGCCTCGACAACCTGCCCGTAGGGCAGAAACTGCTCGCCGCCCTGCTGATCCTGCTGGCTACCGTGCTGCTGGTGGCCAACCTGGCGTTCATCAGCGCCGCCTACTGGATTTCCCAGGAGAGCGTCGCCCCCCAGGCGATGCAGACCATCGGCCGGCTGATCGCCAACCCGGCGCTCAGCCAGCCGGCACTCAGTTCGCCGCAGACCGCCGAGGTCCTGCTGCGCCAGCTCAACGATTACCAGCCGTTGCGCGCCGCGGCCCTGTACGACAGCAATGGGCTGATGCTGGCCGACCTGCAACGCGGCGACACCCTCAAGCTGCCGGCCCGCCTGGACCGCCTGGAGCACTGGAGGCGCGGCGAGTACCGCCTCAACGCGCTGATCGAACTGCCCCAGGAAAACGCCCGTCCCGGCTACCTGCTGCTGGTGGCCAGCGGTGAACTGCCGAGCGCGTTCTACACCGGAACCCTCACCGCCAGCCTGGCGATCCTCGGCGTCAGCGTGCTGCTCTGGCTGCTGGTGGCGCAGCAGATACGCCGCCTGATAACCCGGCCGATCCGCGATCTCGAGGAACTGTCGCGGCAGGTCACCCGCGAGGAGAACTACGCCCTCCGCGCCCAGCGCGGCAACGGCGACGAGATCGGCCGCCTGGCCGACGCGTTCAACACCATGCTGACCCGCATCGAGGCCCGCGAGCAGCAGCTCAAGCGCGCCCGCGACGATGCCCAGGAAGCGGTCGAGCAGGCCCAGAGCCTGGCCGAGGAAACCCGCCGCTCGAACCGCAAGCTGGAACTGGAAGTGCAGGTGCGCAGCAAGATCGAGAAGAAGCTCACCGGTTTCCAGCACTACCTCAACAGCATCATCGACTCCATGCCTTCGGCGCTGATCGCGGTGGACGAGCAACTCTACGTCACGCAGTGGAACCAGGAGGCCAGCCAGCTTTCCGGCACCAGCCTGGACGATGCGGTCAACCAGCCGGTGTTCCTCGCCTTTCCCTCGCTCAAGCCGTTCCTTCCGCAGCTCACCCGGGCTGCCGAGAAGCACAGCGTGGAGCGTGTCGAACGGGTCACCTGGGCGCTGATCGACACGCCACGCCACTACGCCCTGACCTTCTACCCGCTGATGGGCGGCACCGGCCGCGGCGCGGTGATCCGCATCGACGACATCACCCAGCGGCTGAGCCTGGAAGAAGTGATGGTGCAATCGGAGAAGATGCTCTCGGTCGGCAGCCTCGCCGCCGGCATGGCCCACGAGATCAACAACCCGCTCGGCGCGATCCTGCACAACGTGCAGAACATCAAGCGGCGCCTGTCCCCGGAGCTGGCGAAGAACGTCGAGCTGGCGGCCGAGGTCGGAGTGCCGCTGGAAGACATCAATCACTACCTCGACGGCCGCGACATCCCGCGCCTGCTGGAAGGCATCCAGCACGCCGGCTCGCGGGCAGCGAAGATCGTCACCCACATGCTCGCCTTCAGCCGCCGCAGCCACCGGCAGATGACCGCTTGCGAACTGCCCGCACTGCTCGAACAGGCGGTGGAAATCGCCGGTAACGACTTCGACCTGGCCGAAGGCTTCGACTTCAAGTCGTTGCAGATCGTCCACGAGTTCGACCCCAACCTCGGCCCGGTGCCGGTGATCGCCAACGAGGTCGAGCAGGTCCTGCTCAACCTGCTGAAGAACGCCGCCCAGGCCATCCACCAGCGCGACGACGAAGAGGAAGGCGAACAGGGCCGGATCGTCCTGCGCACGCGCCTGACGCCGCCCTGGGCGGAAGTCCAGGTGGAAGACAACGGCAGCGGCATGCCCGAACTGGTGCGCAAGCGTATCTTCGAGCCGTTCTTCACCACCAAGGAAGTCGGCCAGGGCACCGGTCTCGGCCTGTCCGTCTCGTATTTCATCATCACCAACAATCACAAGGGCCAGATGGAAGTACGCTCGGAACTGGGCCGCGGCACCTGCTTCAGCATCCGCCTGCCGCTGGAAAGCTCCGAAGCGGTCGCCCCGGCACAAGCCAAGGCCCTGCCGCCCGCTCTGCCGCAACCCGGTAGCAGCCTGCGGCGGGGCGACGAAGAGGAAGGTTGAATCCATGGGCAATCGATTGTCGAAGATCTACACCCGTACCGGCGACCGCGGCGAGACCGGCCTGGCCGGCGGACGCCGGGTGCCCAAGAGCCATCCACGCATCGAGGCGATCGGCGCGGTGGACGAATTGAACAGCCAGTTGGGCCTGCTCCTTGCCGAGCTGCTGGAAGCGCGTGGCGCACATCCCGGCCTGGAGGAGATCGTCCAGGCGCTGGCGCCGGTGCAACACCGCCTGTTCGACCTCGGCGGGGAGCTGGCGATGCCGGAGTATCGGGCCCTGGACGAGACGGAAGTGGCACGCCTGGAAAGCTGCATCGACCGCTGGAACGACGAGCTGGGCCCGCTGAAGAATTTCATCCTCCCCGGCGGTTCCCGCCTGGTCGCCCAGGCCCATGTCTGCCGCAGCCTGGCGCGCAGTGCCGAACGGCGCTGCCAGGCGCTGGACCAGGAGGAAACGCTGGAGGGCGTCGGCCTGTGCTACCTGAACCGGCTCTCCGACCTGCTGTTCGTCGCCGCCCGCGCCATCGCCCGGCGCCAGGGCGTGGCGGAGATTCTCTGGGAGGCGGCGGCAAAACCGGACTGACGGCGAGCGAGGGCTCGGCATCGAGACGAAAAAAAGGAGGCCGAAGCCTCCTTTTTTCTTCATTCCACCGTCAAAGGCCGCCCGGCCAGAACGCACGGATACCCGCCACGCCTTGGGCTCCATGCTCCCAAGCCTGCTCGGCTTGCTGCGGACCGAGGCCACCCAGCAGGTAGACCGGCTGGTTGAAGCCGGCGATCAGTTCGGCGGCCTTGTCCCAACCCAGCGCCGGCTCGCCGGGATGGCTCTCGGTCGGCTGTACCGGCGAAAGGGTGACGAACTCCACTCCCATCGAGGCAGCCAGGGCCAGTTCCTCCGCGTCGTGGCAGGAGGCGGCCAGCAGGCGCCCTTCGGGGAACGGCCGACCGGCGCTGGCGTATTTGCGCAGTTGAGCGGAGGTCAGGTGCCAACCGGCAGCCGGGAAGTCGCCCAGCCACTCCAGCGGGCCTTTCAGCATCAGTTGCGCCTTGCCGGCGCAGAGTCCCTGGATATCGATGGCGAGATCGCGGTATTCGGGACTGAACATGTTCGGCGCGCGCAACTGGATCAGGCGGATGCCCGCCTCCACCGCCTTGCGTACGCCGCTGATCAGCTCGCCCGGCTCCAATCCGTCCGGGGTGATCAGGTAGTGCGCCGGCAGGCGCGCGGCCTGGACGATCGGCGCGTTGGCGGCGGGGAACTCGTAGTCGGCCAGCTCGCGCGGCTCCACCCAGGCCAGCGGTTGGCCCTCGGCGCCGTGGGCTTCGCCGGAAAACCCGTCGACCTCCCAGACATCGAGCAGGACGTGCTTGTCGGCATAGTCGTGACGGACCTGGATCAGCGGCCGGGCCCGCTCGACACGGATGCCCAGTTCCTCTTCCAGCTCACGGGCCAACGCCGCGCGCACCGGCTCGCCGTCCTCCACCTTGCCCCCGGGAAACTCCCACAGGCCGCCCTGATGCTTGTCTTCCGGCCGCCGGGCGATCAGCACCCGGCCATCGGAGCCACGAATCACGGCCGCGGCGACATGTACTCGTTTCACGGATCATCTCCTCGCTACTGCCGTCACGCACCGCCGGAAGCGGCGGACGGCCATCAACTACCGGCCTGCTCGCGCAATGCCGCGTCGTACCAGGTGCGGAACGCAGGCCACTGATAAATCGTCTCGACATAGGTCCGGGCGATATCCGGCAACTCCACCGCATAACTGCGGAAACGCGCCGCCACCGGTGCGTAGAACGCATCCGCCAGGCTGGCGTGGCCGAACAGGAACGGACCGTCCTGGCCGAAGCGCCGCCGGCAATCCGCCCAGGCTTCGCAGATACGTTGAATATCCTGTCGTGTCGCCTCGGACAATTCCACCAATGGCTGCTGGCGCCGCAAGTCCATCGGCAGCTCGCCGCGCAACGCGGCGAAACCGCTGTGCATTTCCGCGCAGACCGAACGGGCCAGCGCCCGCGCCGCCTCGCCGCGCGGCCACAGGTGGGCCTCGGAGAAGCGCTCGGCGAGGTACTCGGCGATGGCCAGGGAATCCCAGATGTCGCCATCCTCGCTTTTCAGCAAGGGCACCTTGCCGGTCGGCGAATATTGCAGGATCCGCTCCCGGGTATCGGGCCGCCCCAGCGGGACGAGGATCTCGTCGAACGCCGCCCCGCTCATGCGCAGGGCCAGCCAGCCCCGCAGCGACCAGGACGAGTCATTGCGATTGCCAATCACGATGGTCAGGGCCATGCGCCTCTCCTCTTCGGCCGCCCGACGCGGACGGCCATGCACCAGAGAACTTAAGAGGCGCACGGACCGATGGCAAATTCCCGATTTTCATCCATCGATGAAGGATCGGAATGCCTGGCTTCAGGTGCGGTACTCTGCGTTGATCTTCACGTATTCGTGGGACAGGTCGGTGGTCCAGATGGTCTCGCTGCAGGTGCCGCGTCCCAGTTCGATGCGGATGCCGATCTCGGCCTGGGCCATCACCGCCGCGCCCTGCTCCTCGGTGTAACTGGCCGCCCGGCCGCCACGGCTGGCGATACAGACGTCGCCAAGGAACACGTCGATCTTGCTCACGTCCAGATTGGCCACGCCAGCACGTCCGACCGCGGCGAGGATGCGTCCCCAGTTCGGGTCGGAGGCGAACAGCGCGGTCTTGATCAGCGGCGAGTGGGCCACGGCATAGCCGACATCCAGGCACTCCTGGTGGGTGGCGCCGCCGTTGACCTGGACAGTGACGAACTTGGTCGCGCCCTCGCCGTCGCGAACGATGGCCTGGGCCAGCTCCATGGAAACCTCCAGTACCGCTTGCTTCAACGCGGCGAACAGCGCGCCGCTGGCCTGGGTGACTTCCGGCAGCGCCGCGCGACCGGTGGCGATCAGCATGCAGCAGTCGTTGGTGGAGGTATCGCCGTCGATGGTGATGCGGTTGAAGGACTTGTTGGCGGCGTCGCGCAACAGATCCTGCAGCACGCCCTGGGCGACCTTGGCGTCGGTGGCGATATAACCGAGCATGGTCGCCATGTTCGGCTTGATCATCCCGGCGCCCTTGCTGATTCCGGTGACGGTCACGGTCACGCCATCGTGCACGAACTGGCGGCTGGCGCCCTTGGGCAGGGTATCGGTGGTCATGATCCCCGCGGCAGCTTCGGCCCAGCGGTCCTCGGCCAGGTCGGCCAGGGCCGCAGGCAACGCCGCCTCGATCTTGGCCACCGGCAGGGGCTCGCCGATCACCCCGGTGGAATATGGCAGCACCGAAGTCTCGGCGACCCCGGCCAGTTCGGCGAGCTTGGCGCAGGTTTGCGCGGCGGCGGCGAGGCCGGCCTCGCCGGTACCGGCGTTGGCGTTGCCGGTATTGGTCAGCAGGTAGCGCACCTCACCGAGGAAACGCTGTTTGGCCAGGGTCACCGGCGCGGCACAGAACGCGTTCAGGGTGAACACCCCGGCCACGCTGGAGCCTTCGGCGCAGCGCATGACCACCACGTCTTTGCGCCCCGGTCGCTTGATGCCGGCGGAAGCGATGCCGAGTTCGAAACCGGGGACCGGGTGCAGGGTGGACAGGGGGCCAAGACCGACAGCCATGGGAACGCGCTCCTTTACCAAACAGTGGACTCGATGCCGTCTGCGACGGCGTGACGGAAAACGCATCGGCGCCGGGCTGGCGCCAATTCGAACAAACGCCGCGAGCGGCAGGACCGGTCGCGGCGTTGGTGAACCAGGCGGGAAGCTTAGTCCAGCTGCCCGTGGCAGTGCTTGTATTTCTTGCCGGAACCGCACGGGCAAGGCTCGTTGCGGCCGATCTTCTGCTCGTTGCGCACAGGCTCGAGCGGCACGACCGGAGCCGGGCCCTCGGGAAGCTCTTCTTCCTCGCCGGCCACGGCCTGCTCCATCGAGGGAGCCTCGGCGTGCTGGAACTGCATGCGCTTGGCCAGTTCCTCCGCCTCGCGACGCAGGCGGGCCTCCTCTTCGGCCGGGTCTTCGCGACGGACCTGGACGTGGGACAGCACGCGGATGGTGTCGCGCTTGATCGAGTCCAGCAGCTCCTGGAACAGGGTGAAGGACTCGCGCTTGTATTCCTGCTTAGGATTCTTCTGCGCGTAGCCACGCAGGTGGATGCCGTGCCGCAGGTGGTCCATGGTCGACAGGTGGTCCTTCCACAGGTCGTCCAGCACCCGCAGCAGCATCTGCTTCTCGAAGGCGCGCAGGGCTTCGGCGCCGGCCAGCTCTTCCTTCTCGTAGTAGGCGGCGACGATCTGCTCGAGGATCTTGCTACGCAGGGTTTCCTCGTACAGCTTGTCGTCTTCGTCCAGCCACTGCTGGATCGGCAGGCGCACGGCGAAGTCGCTGTACAGCGCAGCCTCCAGGCCTTCGATGTCCCACTGCTCGGGCAGCGACTGCGGCGGAATGTGCTGGTTGATGGTGGCGCTGAGGGTTTCCTCGCGGAATTCCTTGATGGTCTCGCCCACGTCCTCTGCCGACAGCAGGGTATTGCGCATGTGGTAGATCACCTTGCGCTGCTCGTTGGCTACGTCATCGAATTCCAGCAGTTGCTTGCGGATGTCGAAGTTGCGCCCTTCGACCTTGCGCTGGGCCTTCTCGATGGCGTTGGTCACCATGCGGTGCTCGATCGCCTCGCCGGACTGCATGCCCAGCGCCTTCATGAAGTTCTTCACCCGGTCGGAGGCGAAGATCCGCATCAGGTTGTCTTCCAGCGACAGGTAGAAGCGGCTGGAACCCGGGTCGCCCTGACGACCGGCACGGCCGCGCAACTGGTTGTCGATCCGGCGGGATTCGTGGCGCTCGGAGGCGATCACGTGCAGGCCGCCCGCCTCGATCACCTGCTGGTGGCGCTTCTGCCATTCGGCCTTGATCTGGGCGATCTGCTCCTCGGTGGGGTTCTCCAGGGCCGCGACTTCGACTTCCCAGTTGCCGCCGAGGAGGATGTCGGTACCGCGGCCGGCCATGTTGGTGGCGATGGTCACCGAACCGGGCGCGCCAGCCTGGGCGATGATCTCGGCTTCCTTCTCGTGGTACTTGGCGTTGAGCACCTTGTGCTCGATGCCTGCCTCTTGCAACAGCTTGGAAACGTACTCGGAACTCTCGATCGACGCGGTGCCGACCAGGATCGGCCGGCCGAGGGCCTGGCACTGCTTGATGTCGGTGATGATCGCCGCGTACTTCTCTTCCTGGGTCAGGTAGACCAGGTCGTTGAAGTCCTTGCGCGCGATCGGCCGGTGGGTCGGGATCACCACCACGTCGAGACCGTAGATCTGGCGGAACTCGAAGGCCTCGGTATCGGCGGTGCCGGTCATGCCGGCCAGCTTGTTGTACAGGCGGAAATAGTTCTGGAAGGTGGTGGAGGCCAGGGTCTGGCTCTCGGCCTGGATCGGCAGGCCTTCCTTCGCCTCGATGGCCTGGTGCAAGCCCTCGGACAGGCGACGGCCAGGCATGGTGCGGCCGGTGTGCTCGTCGATCAGGAGGATCTGGTCGCCCTGGACGATGTACTCGACGTTGCGGTGGAACAGGGTGTGCGCGCGCAGCGCTGCGTAAACGTGGGTCAGCAGGCTCAGGTTGTGCGCCGAGTAGAGGCTCTCGCCTTCGCCGAGCAGGCCGTTCTGGCTCAGCAGGTCCTCGATGAACTGGTGGCCCTGCTCGTTGAGTTCGACCTGGCGGGTCTTCTCGTCGATGCTGTAGTGGCCTTCCTCGGTCGGCTTGCCCTCGACCTCTTCGACCTGGCGCTTGAGACGCGGGATCAGCTTGTTGATCTTGATGTACAGCTCGGAGCTGTCTTCGGCCTGGCCGGAGATGATCAGCGGGGTACGCGCCTCGTCGATGAGGATCGAGTCCACTTCGTCGACCACGGCGAAGTTCAGCTCGCGCTGGAACTTGTCGTCCAGGCTGAAGGCCATGTTGTCGCGCAGGTAATCGAAGCCGAATTCGTTGTTGGTGCCGTAGGTGATGTCGGCGGCGTAGGCGGCGCGCTTGTCTTCCGGCGGCTGGAAGGGAGTGACCACGCCGACGCTGAGGCCGAGGAACTCGTACAGCGGGCGCATCCAGTTGGCGTCGCGGCGCGCCAGGTAGTCGTTCACCGTGACCACGTGCACGCCCTTGCCGGACAGCGCGTTGAGGTAGACCGGCAGGGTGCCCACCAGGGTCTTGCCCTCGCCGGTACGCATTTCGGCGATCTTGCCGTCGTGCAGGGTCATGCCACCGATCAGCTGGACGTCGAAGTGGCGCATGCCCATCACCCGCTTACCAGCCTCGCGAACCACGGCGAAGGCTTCGGGCAGCAATTGGTCGAGCGTTTCGCCCTTGGCGTAGCGCTGCTGGAATTCAGCCGTTTTCGCCTTCAACTGCTCGTCGGAGAGCGCCACCATCTGGGGCTCGAGCGCATTGATGGCCTGTACAGCCTTGGCCATGCGCTTTACATCACGCTCGTTCTTGCTTCCAAAGAGTTTCTTCAACAAAGGCGCAAACATATCGACTTGGTCATCCACACGTGGGGAATGGAAGGCTCACCCATCCGGCGGCCCGTGCCGATCAACGGCATGAAAGGGAACATTCTACCCGGAAACGGGTATGAGAAAAGTACAGCAGATCAATGCGCGTCGCTCACTCGGAAACAGACGCGCGTGCGATGAAGCTTTGCGGATTCATTACCCGGCCATCCTTCATCACTTCGAAATGTACGTGGTAGCCGGTGGAGCGTCCGGTGCTGCCGACCTTGGCCAGCACCTGGCCGCGCTTGACCAGGTCACCGACCTCGACCAAGTTCTTCTGGTTATGGGCATACAACGTGGTGTAGCCATCGGCGTGCCCGACCTCGACCACGTTGCCATAGCCGTTCTTGCGCCCGGACCAGGTCACCACCCCCGCCGCCACGGCCACCACGTCGCTGCCGGCCGGCGCGGCGAAGTCGATGCCCTTGTGCATGCTCAGGCGGCCGCTCACCGGATTGACCCGGCGCCCGAACGGCGAGGAGATGTAGCCCTGGCGCACCGGCTGGCCGGCCAGGTAGGTCGACTGGCTGATGTGCTTGTCGGCGAGCAGTTGCTCCAGCACCTCGAGCTGCTGCTCGCGGGTATCCAGGCGTGCCGCCAGTTCGTCCAGCGTCGCCATGAACGACGGCGGGGCATAGGCGCTGCCCTCCAGCGGTTCGTCGACGCCACCCTGGCCGACGCTCAGGGAGAAGTCGAACTCGTCGGGGTCGACGTCGGCCAGCTCGGTGAGACGTTCGCCGAGGGCATCCAGCCGAACCAGGCGCGCCTGCAGTTCGCCGAGATGCACGCTCAGTGCGTCCATCTGCCGCTGCGCGTCCTCGCGGGCGCTGCTGATCTCGGCGCTCTGCGCCTGCAGCGCGGCATCGACTTCGATGCCGGCCACCGGAGCCGGCGCGCGGAACAGCCAGGCGCCCATGAAGCCCCCGGCCAACAGGCTGGCACCGACCACGCAGGCCCCGGCCAGCATCAGCAACCGCGGCTGCAGATGGACGGAGCGAGCGGCCCCATGGTGCCGGCTCAGAAAAATGATGTGCATGACTTATCCTTCTTACGGGCCGGCAGTAGCGAAACGCTTTCTGCTACCATTCCGACTCAGTAACCCCCAGGCTTCCCGCCATGTCTTTTCGTCCCTTGCCCGCCCAGGCATCGACCCAGTTGCTGCGCCAGGCCAGGCCGCTGCAGATGCTGTTCGCCGAAGCCCAGCGCATCTGCCGCCTGCAGCAACTGCTGGAAAGCCAGTTGCAACCGGCGGCGCGCCCGTACTGCCATGTGGCTTCGTGGCGCGGCGGTTGCCTGCTGCTGATCGTCACCGATGGCCACTGGGCCACACGCCTGCGCTATCAGCAGCGGCGCCTGCAGCGGCAGCTGCAGGCTTTCGAAGAATTCGCGAACTTAGCGAAAATCCTTTTCAAGGTGCAACCCACCACGTCCACACAACGTGCGGCACGTCGCAGCTTGACCCTGTCTGCCGTCGCGGCGGAAAACCTTCGCGAATCCGCCGAGATCGTCGGCAATCCACGCCTGCGGGAAGCGCTCGAGCGGTTGGCAAGCCGCGCCGAGAAAAGCCGGCAAGAATAAATCCCGAAATAAAAAGAGGCCACCCTGAGGTGGCCTCCAAATATGGAAAGGAGAGTTTTCCTACACTGCCGCCGCCGGGCGCATATAGGAAATAGGCGCGGTACGCGCGTCTTCGAAGGTCACCACTTCCCAAGCATCCTTGTCTGCGATCAACGTACGCAGCAGTTGGTTGTTCAGGGCATGGCCGGACTTGAAGCCACGGAACTCGCCGATAAGACTGTTGCCGAGCAGATACAGGTCGCCGATGGCATCCAGGATCTTGTGCTTGACGAACTCGTCCTCGTAACGCAGGCCGTCTTCGTTGAGCACGCGGTTCTCGTCGACCACGATCGCGTTCTCCACGCTACCGCCGAGTGCCAGGTTCTGCGAACGCAGGTACTCGATGTCGCGCATGAACCCGAAGGTACGGGCGCGGCTGACCTCCTTGACGAAGGAAGTACTGGAGAAATCGACCGAGGCCTGCTGGGTGCGACCACGGAAGACCGGATGATCGAAATCGATCTCGAAGCTGACCTTGAAGCCGTCGAACGGAACGAAGACGGCGCGCTTGTCGCCCTCTTCCACGCTGACTTCGCGCTTGATGCGGATGAACTTCTTGGCAGCTTCCTGCTCTTGCAATCCGGCGGACTGGATCAGGAATACGAACGGACCAGCGCTGCCATCCATGATCGGCACTTCCGAAGCGGACAGCTCGACGTAGGCGTTGTCGATACCCAGGCCGGCCATGGCCGAGAGCAGGTGCTCCACCGTATCCACTTTGACGTCACCCTTGACCAGGGTGGTCGACATGGTGGTTTCGCCGACGTTCTCGGCCCGGGCCGGGATTTCCACGACCGGATCCAGGTCGGTGCGGCAGAACACGATACCGGTGTCCACCGGCGCCGGTTTCAGGGTCAGGTAAACCTTTTCCCCCGAGTGCAGACCGACGCCAGTAGCCCGGATGATGTTCTTCAAGGTGCGTTGTTTGATCATGGCTTTGGCCGCTTAAGCGCTGACTGCGAACTGTTTTCAACAATGGCCGGCGATGATAGCAGAACCGGCCTTTGCTGAACACCAATCACATCTCTACTCCTGATTAATTACTTCAATCGGCCTGACGACGCAGGAACGCCGGGATATCCAGGTAATCCAGGTCATCCTGCGGGTTCAGCTTGGCCGCGGTCGCCGCGCTGCCGTGAGACTGGTTGCGCATCACGGTAGGACGGTCGAGGTCGCGGTAGTTCACCGACTGCTGCTCGCGCTGGGCCGGAGCGGCTGCCTGGGCTGCACTGCCCTGCACGGTGTTGTCGACGACCTTCACCGGTTTCTCCAGGCGCGCGCCCAGGCCAGTGGCGACTACGGTGACGTGCAGCTCATCGCGCATGTCCGCGTCGATCACGGTGCCCACCTTCACAGTGGCGTGCTCGGAAGCGAACTGTTCGATGATGTTGCCGACATCGGAGTACTCGCCCAGGGACAGGTCCGGACCCGCGGTGATGTTCACCAGGATGCCGCGCGCGCCCTGCAGGTTGACGTCTTCCAGCAGCGGGTTGCGGATTGCCGCCTCGGTGGCCTCGCGGGCACGGTTCGGACCGCTGGCGCAGCCGGTACCCATCATCGCCATGCCCATTTCGCTCATGACGGTCTTCACGTCGGCGAAGTCGACGTTGATCATGCCCGGACGCTTGATGATGTCGGAGATACCGCGCACGGCACCGGCCAGCACGTCATCGGCCTTGGCGAAGGCGGCCAGCAGGCTGGCGTCCTTGCCGAGGATGGTCAGCAGCTTCTCGTTCGGGATGGTGATCAGCGAATCGACGCTCTCGGCCAGCGCGCGGATGCCCTCGTCGGCGATCTGCATGCGCTTGCGACCTTCGAACGGGAATGGACGGGTCACCACCGCGACGGTGAGGATGCCCATTTCCTTCGCCACTTCGGCGATGATCGGCGCGGCGCCGGTACCGGTGCCGCCACCCATGCCGGTGGTGATGAAGACCATGTCGGCGCCTTCCAGCACTTCGGAAATGCGCTCGCGATCTTCCAGAGCCGCCTGACGACCGACTTCCGGATTGGCGCCGGCACCCAGCCCCTTGGTGACGCCCGGGCCGAGTTGCAGAACGGTGCGCGCCGCGATGTTCTTCAGCGCTTGTGCGTCGGTGTTGGCGCAGATGAACTCGACGCCCTCGACGTTGTTCTTGGCCATGTGATTGACGGCGTTGCCGCCACCACCACCTACACCGATCACTTTTATGACGGCGGTTTGTGCGATGTTATCGACCAGTTCAAACATTTCCCCTCTCCTTCCTTTCTAGTTTTGTCGCCTACTGTTACCGCGTTGAATCAGAAATTGCCCTGGACCCAGCGTTTGAGCCGCTCCAGGACAGGTGCCTTGGGTTCGTCGCTGCTGTAGCTGCTACCTGACACAGACATCGACATGCCATCGGACTGCTTCTGCAGTCCGTACATCAGCAGGCCGACGCCCGTCGAATAGATCGGGTTGCGCACCACGTCGGTGAGGCCCTTCACGCTATACGGCACGCCGAGGCGTACCGGCATGTGGAAGATTTCCTCGGCCAGCTCGACCGCGCCCTCCATCTTCGAGGTGCCGCCGGTGAGGACGATCCCTGCCGGGATCAGGTCCTCGTAGCCGCTGCGGCGCAGCTCGGCCTGGACCAGGGTGAACAGCTCGTCGTAACGAGGCTCGACCACTTCGGCCAGGGCCTGGCGCGACAGTTCGCGCGGCGGCCGGTCGCCGACGCTGGGCACCTTGATGGTCTCGCCGGCACCGGCCAGCTTGGCCAGGGCGCAGGCGTAGCGGATCTTGATCTCTTCCGCGTACTGGGTCGGCGTACGCAGGGCCATGGCGATGTCATTGGTGACCTGGTCGCCGGCGATCGGGATCACCGCGGTATGGCGGATCGCGCCTTCGGTGAAGATCGCGATATCGGTGGTGCCGCCGCCGATATCCACCAGGCACACGCCCAGTTCCTTCTCGTCCTCGGTCAGCACCGAATAGGCCGAGGCCAACTGCTCGAGGATGATGTCGTCGACCTCGAGGCCGCAGCGGCGCACGCACTTCTCGATGTTCTGCGAAGCATTCACCGCGCAGGTCACCACGTGCACCTTGGCTTCCAGGCGCACCCCGGACATGCCCAGCGGCTCGCGCACGCCTTCCTGGTTATCGATCACGTAATCCTGGGCCAGGGTATGCAGCACCCGCTGGTCCGCCGGGATCGCCACCGCCTGGGCGGCATCCAGTACCCGTTCGATATCCGCCGGGTTCACCTCGCGATCGCGGATCGCCACGATGCCGTGGGAATTGAGGCTGCGGATGTGGTTGCCGGCGATGCCGACGAACGCCGAGTGGATACGGCAACCGGCCATCTGCTGGGCCTCATCGATGGCGCGCTGGATCGACTGCACGGTGGACTCGATGTTCACCACCACGCCCTTCTTCAGGCCGCGGGACGGATGAGTACCGATGCCAACGACCTCCAGCTGGCCATCGGCCGTCACCTCGCCCACCAGCGCCACCACCTTGGAGGTACCGATGTCGAGGCCGACGATCATCTTGCCGCTCTGCACGCTTGCCATGGTTATTACTGTCTCCTCAACTCACTGCACGGCGCTGGCCGTGGCCACCGTCGCGGGCGTGACCGGCTCGCGCCACGCAACGGCGAGGCCGTTGGGGTAACGCAGGTCGATCCGCGCAATGTTCGAAATCTGATCTTTGAGTGCCTTGTCGTAGATGCTTACGAAGCGGCGAATCTTGTCTACCACGTGGTCGCGCCCGATCTGGATCTCGACGCCCTGGGCCGTGGTCAGCGCCCAACCGCCGCGATCGCTCATTTCCAGGCGGGCGATGGAGAACCCGAGGGGACGCAGCAACTGGCTGAGCAACTGGTATTGCTGCATCACCTGCTGTTGCGCCCGCTGTGGACCATGCAAGCGGGGCAGATGTTCATAATTCGCCAGTTCCTTTGGCGTAAAAGCCTGTCCCTGGTTGTTCAGCAGCGCTTCGTCGCCCCACCGCGCGATCGGCAGTTGCTCGTCCAGGCGGATCACCACCTGGTCCGGCCACACCCGGCGCACCTCGGCGTGGGCGATCCAGGGCATCTGTTCCAGTTGCCCGCGCATGCCCGCCAGGTCGATGGTGAAGAAGCTCGCCGCCAGGTACGGGGAGATCCGCTGCTGCACCGCGCGCTGGCTGATGTAGCTGAGGTCGCCCTCGACACTGACCTTGGCGATCGGCCGGTCGGCGTACGGCAGGATGTACTCGGCGCCGCGATAGGCGCCATAGCCGAGAACGGCCAGCAACAGCGGCCAGGCCAGGTACTTGAGGAAACTGAAGTCGGCTTTCGGCAGGCGCACGCTCAGCGGTTCCTTGGCCACCAGACGGCTGGCGCCGCGCGGCATCGGCTTGCGCGGAGCGCGGCCGAGTCCACCGGGTTGCTGATGACGGAGCAGTACGCCATTCATGGCTTATCCCCTCGCCTCGCGGCTATCGGCCAGGATCGCCAGCACCAGTTGCTGGAAATCCAGGCCGGCGGCCCGCGCGGCCATAGGCACCAGGCTGTGGTCGGTCATGCCCGGTGCGGTGTTGACTTCAAGCAGCCAGAAACGCCCTTTGGCGTCTTGCATCACGTCCGCCCGCCCCCAACCCTGGATGCCCAGGGCGTCGCAGGCGCGCGCGGTGAGTTCCTTCAGCTCGCGTTCCTTGGCCTCGTCGAGACCGCAGGGCACCTGGTAGCGGGTATCGCTGGCCAGGTACTTGGCGTCATAGTCGTAGAAGGTGTGCGGCGTGCCCAGGCGGATCGCCGGCAGCACCTGCCCGCGCAAGGTCGCCACGGTGAATTCCGGGCCGCTGATCCACTGCTCGACCAGCACCTGCGAGTCGTAGCGGGCCGCTTCGCGCCACGCCGCGATCAATTCGTCGAGCCCGCCGACCTTGGCCATGCCGATGCTCGAGCCTTCGTGAGCCGGCTTGACGATCAGCGGGAAACCCAGTCGCTGCGCCGCTTCGCGGCAGTCATCCTCGCTGGCCAGCACCGCGTAGTCCGGGGTCGGCAGGCCGAGGCTGAGCCAGACCCGCTTGGTCCGCAGCTTGTCCATCGCCAGCGCCGAGGCCAGCACGCCGCTGCCGGTGTAGGGAATGCCCGCGCACTCGAGCAGGCCCTGCATGCTGCCATCCTCGCCGCCACGACCGTGGAGAATGATGAAGGCACGGTCGATCTTCTCCTCGACCAGGCGTTGCAGCAGGTCTTCGCCGACATCGATGCCGAAGGCATCGACCCCGGCGGCCAGCAGGGATTGCAGGACCATCGCGCCGGACTTCAGCGACACCTCGCGCTCGGCGCTCTTGCCGCCGAACAGCACGGCGACACGGCCGAACGCCTTGGGATCCTGGGTGCCGTTCAGCAGGCTATCGAGGCAAAGGTTCATGCGCCCTTCCCTCCCTTGCCGGCGAACAGCGGGTTCTTGATCAGTTGCGGGGCCAGGCCGCCGACATCGCCAGCGCCCTGGCAAAGCAGGATGTCGCCAGCGCGCAGCAGCGGCTTGACCAGCGGCGCCAGGTCGGCGTCGCGCTCGAAGTAGATCGGGTCAAGCTGGCCGCGCTGGCGGATGCTGTGGCACAGCTGGCGGCTGTCGGCTCCCGGGATCGGCTCTTCGCCGGCCGGATAGACCTCCATCAACAGCAGCACGTTGGCTTCGCCCAGCACCTGCACGAAGTCTTCGTACAGGTCGCGGGTACGGGTATAGCGATGCGGCTGGTAGACCATCACCAGGCGACGCTCCGGCCAACCGCCACGGATCGCCTTGATCACCGCGGCGACTTCGCGCGGATGGTGGCCGTAATCGTCCACCAGCATCACGCTGCCACCCTCGACCTGCAGCTCGCCGTAGACCTGGAAGCGCCGGCCTACGCCCTGGAAGCCGGACAGCCCCTGGACGATGGCTTCGTCGGAGATGCCCTCGTCGGTAGCGATGACGATGGTCGCCAGGGAATTCAGCACGTTGTGCAGGCCGGGCATGTTCACCGAGACGTCCAGCGGCTCGCGCTCCGGGCGCAACACGGTGAACCAGGTGCGCATGCCTTCCTGGCGGATGTTGATCGCGCGCACGTCGGCGTCTTCGCTGAGGCCGTAGGTCACGGTCGGGCGGGCGATCTGCGGGAGGATCTCACGCACAACCGGATCATCCACGCACATCACCGCCAGTCCGTAGAACGGCAGGTTGTGGAGGAACTCGACGAAGGTCTTCTTCAGCTTGTTGAAGTCGCCGCCGTAGGTCGCCATGTGGTCGGCGTCGATATTGGTGACCACCGCGACCATCGGTTGCAGGTGCAGGAAGCTGGCGTCGCTCTCGTCGGCCTCGGCCACCAGGTAGCGGCTGGCGCCGAGCTGGGCGTTGGTCCCGGCGGCGTTCAGCCGGCCGCCGATGACGAAGGTCGGGTCCAGGCCGCCGGCGGCGAACACCGAGGCGATCAGGCTGGTAGTGGTGGTCTTGCCGTGGGTGCCGGCTACCGCGATGCCGTGCCGGTAGCGCATCAGCTCGGCGAGCATCTCCGCACGCGGCACCACCGGAATCCGCCGTTCCAGGGCCGATGCCACTTCCGGGTTGGCCCGGTTGATGGCACTGGACACCACCAGCACGTCGGCGCCGTCGGCGTTTTCCGCCTGGTGGCCGATGAAGATCTGCGCGCCGAACTTCTCCAGGCGCTCAGTCACCGCCGAGGCCTTGAGGTCCGAGCCGGATACCTCGTAGCCGAGGTTCAGCAGCACTTCGGCGATCCCGCACATACCGGCGCCGCCGATGCCGACGAAATGGATGCGGCGGATACGGCGCATGGTCCGGGTGACGCCATTCGGTTCTTTAACCACGGGCCACCTCCAGGCAGGCATCGACCACCGTCCGGGTAGCCTCGGGTTTCGCCAGGCTGCGTGCCTGGTCTGCCATGGAGCGCAGGGTTTCGGGATGCATCAGGACCTCGGACAGCTGCGCGGCCAGTTCGGCCGCGCCGGTAGACTTTTGCAGCAGCAGGCGGCCGGCGCCGCTGCGTACCAGGAATTCGGCATTGCGGGTCTGGTGATCGTCGATCGCGTGAGGCAACGGCACCAGGAAGGCGGGCAATCCCGCCGCCGTCAGCTCGCTGACGGTCAGCGCGCCGGCGCGACAGATCACCAGGTCGGCCCAGGCATAGGCCGCGGCCATGTCGCTGATGAAGGGCGCGACGTCCGCTTCGACCGCCACTGTGCGATAACGCTCGGCGGTAATCTCGGCATGCTGACGACCGGCCTGATGGCGGATTGCCGGACGGATTTCCAGCGGCACCTGCGCCAGGGCCTCTGGCAACAGCTTGTTCAGCGGTTCCGCGCCAAGGCTGCCGCCGAGCACCAGCAGATTGACCCGACGGCCGGTCAGCGGCGCGCGGGCGTGCGCGTCGAGGAACAGCTCGCCGCGCACCGGATTGCCGGTGGTCAGACGCTTGTCACTGGCCGGGAAGGTATCCGGGAATGCCTCGCAGACGCGCCTGGCGATCGGCGCCAGGCTGCGGTTGGCGGTGCCGGCCACGGCGTTCTGCTCGTGGATCACCAGCGGCACGCCGTTGAGGCGCGCAGCCAGGCCGCCCGGGCCGGTGACATAGCCACCCAGGCCGAGCACGCAGACCGGCCTCAGCTGGCGGATCACCCGCAGCGCCTGGAACAGCGACTTGAGCAGTTCCAGCGGCGCCTTGACCAGCGACTTCAGGCCCTTGCCGCGCAGCCCGCTGACCTGAATCAGGTGCAACGGCAGGCCGGCCTTGGGTACCAGGTCATTCTCGATGCCGCGCGGCGTCCCCAGCCAGTGCACGGCATAGCCGCGCGCCTGGAACTCCCGCGCACAGGCGAGCGCCGGGAACACGTGTCCGCCGGTGCCACCCGCCATGATCAGGACATTACCTTTCATCGGCAAAGTCCTCTTCGTTGAACTCATATTCCTCGCTACCCAGGTGGGTTCGCCGTTCCCATTCGATGCGCAGCAACATCCCCAGACAGGCACAGCAGATCACCAGCGAACTGCCGCCGTAGCTGAGGAACGGCAGGGTCAGGCCCTTGGTCGGCAGCAGGCCGACGTTCACCCCGATGTTGATCAGGAACTGGCCGATCCAGAGGAAGGCCAGGCCGTAGGCCACGTAGGCGGAGAAGAACTGCTTGGCCTGCTCGGCCCAGATGCCGATGTACAGCGCGCGCAGGCTGACGAACACGAACAGGGCGACGGTCGCCAGGGCGCCGACGATGCCCAGCTCCTCTGCAAGCACGGCGAAGACGAAGTCGGTGTGCGCCTCCGGCAGGTAGAACTGCTTCTGGATGCTGTTGCCCAGTCCCATGCCCAACCAGCCGCCGCGGCCGAAGGCGATCAGCGCCTGGCTCAACTGATAGCCGGCGCCGAACTGGTCGGCCCAGGGGTCGGTGAAGTTGGTCAGGCGTGCCATCCGGTAGGGCTGGGTCTGGATCAGCAGGACCACCGCGCCGACCGCCAGCAGCACCATCAGGCCGAAGCGGAACAGCCCCACCCCGCCGAGGAACAGCATGGCCGCGGCAGCGCCCATCATTACCACGGTGGCGCCGAAGTCCGGCTCGCGCAGCAGCAGGCCGGCCATCGGCAGCAACACCACGAAGGGCTTGAAGAAGCCCATCCAGCTTTCCCGGACCTCCTGCTGGCGGCGGATCAGGTAGCCGGCCATGAAGATCACCACGCAGACCTTGGCGATCTCCGAAGGCTGGATGTTGAACAGGCCGAAGCCGATCCAGCGCATCGAGCCGTTCACCTCGCGGCCGATGCCGGGGGTGATCACCAGCACCAGCAGGCCGAAGGCGACCAGCAACAGCTTCCAGCCCCAACGCTGCCAGGTGGCCATCGGGACCATCATGGTCAGGCCGCAGGAAATCAGGCCGATCACCAGGTAGATCAGGTGACGGACGGAGAAGTACAGCGGGTTGCCCGACTGCGCCGCCGCCACCTCGGAAGAGGCGGAAGTCACCATCACCAGGCCGAGGCCGAGCAGCGCCAGGCAACCCGCCAGCAGCGGGAAGTCCAGGTCGATGCCGTGCCGGCTCAACAGCGGCGACGGGAAGGGGCGCAACACCGACAGCATCACGCTAGCTCCTCTACGGCTTTGGCGAACAGGCGTCCGCGTTCTTCGAAGTTCTTGAACATGTCCAGGCTCGCGCAGGCCGGCGACAACAGCACCGCATCGCCTTCGCGGGCCAGCTCGGCGGCCTGCCGGACTGCTTCGTCCAGCGTTGCGACGCGCACCAGCGGTACCGCGTTGCCCAGTGCCTGGGCAATCAGCCCGGCGTCACGGCCAAGCAGTACCACCGCCCGGCAGAAGCGCGCGACCGGCTCGCGCAGGTCATGGAAATCGGCGCCCTTGCCGTCTCCGCCGGCGAGCAGCACCAGCTTGCCGTCGATGTCGGCACCCAGCCCCTCGATCGCCGCCAGGGCGGCGCCGACGTTGGTGGCCTTGGAATCGTCGTAGTAGCTCACGCCCTGCCGCTCGCGTACCCACTGGCAGCGATGAGCCAGGCCGGAAAACGCCTTCAGCGCGCCGAGCATGGCGTCGAACGGCAGGCCGACCGCATGGCCCAGCGCCAGCGCGGCGAGCGCGTTGGAATAGTTGTGGGCGCCACGGATCTTCAGTTCGCCAACCGGCAGCAGCTTGTCGAACTGGAACGCCAGCCACTTCTGGCCGTCTTCCTCGATCAGGCCGAAAGCCTTGAAGTCCGGCTTGTTCAGGCCGAACGACCAGCACGGCACGGTATCGGCGATCAGCGGTCGGGTCAGGGCATCGGCGCGATTCACCACGACCTGGCGGGCACCGCGGAAGATCCGGTGCTTGGCCAGGTGGTAGTCAGCCATGCCGTCGTAGCGATCCATATGGTCTTCGCTGACGTTCAGCACGGTCGCCACCTCGGCGTTGAGGCGATCGCAGGTTTCCAGCTGGAAGCTCGACAGCTCCAACACGTACAGCTCGATGTCGTCGGCCAGCAGGTCGAGCGCCGGGGTGCCGAGGTTGCCGCCGACGGCGACACGCTTGTCCGCGGCCACCGCCATTTCGCCCACCAGGGTGGTCACGGTGCTCTTCGCGTTGGAACCGGTGATGGCGACGATCGGGGCCTTCGCCTCGCGGGCGAAGAGATCGATGTCACCGGAGATGCGCACGCCTTTCGCGGCGGCCTGTACCAGCGCGGGGGTGCGCAGCGACAAGCCGGGGCTGACGTAGAGTTCGCGGGCGGAGCAGAGGAACTCGGCGTCGAGTTCGCCGCAACGCACTTCCACCTGCGGATACTGGGCACGCAGGGTGGCCAGCTCCGGCGGGTTCTCTCGGGTATCGACCACGGCGAAAGGCAAGCCGCGGCGCGCCAGGTAGCGCACCAGGGACATGCCGCTCTTGCCGAGGCCGACAACGATGCGGAAGTGGTCGGAGGCGATCAGGCTCATGCTCTCTTCGTCCTCAACGCAGCTTCAAGGTGGCGAGGCCGATCAGCACCAGGATCACGGTGATGATCCAGAAGCGCACGATCACGCGCGGCTCCGGCCAGCCTTTCAGTTCGAAATGGTGATGGATCGGCGCCATGCGGAAGACGCGGCGTCCGGTCAGCTTGAAGGAAGCGACCTGGATCATCACCGAGAGGGTTTCCATGACGAACACCCCACCCATGATGAACAGCACGATTTCCTGGCGCACGATCACCGCGATGGTGCCCAGCGCGGCGCCCAGCGCCAACGCGCCGACGTCGCCCATGAAGACCTGCGCCGGATAGGTGTTGAACCAGAGGAAGCCGAGGCCGGCGCCGACCAGCGCGGCGCAGAACACGATCAGCTCGCCGGCGCCCGGTACGTTGGGAATCAACAGGTACTCGGCGAACTTCACGTTGCCCGACAGGTAGCAGAAGATGCCCAGCGCGCCGGCAACCATTACCGTCGGCATGATCGCCAGGCCGTCGAGACCGTCGGTGAGGTTCACTGCATTGCTCGAACCGACGATGACGAAGTAGGTCAGGACCACGAAGAAGATGCCCAACTGGATCTCGACGCTCTTCAGCATCGGCACGATCAGGGTGGTCTCGATCGGGGTTTCGGCAGTCATGTAGAGGAACACGGCGGCGCCGATGCCGAACACCGACTGCCAGAAGTACTTCCAGCGGCTCGGCAGGCCACGGGAGTTCTTCTCGATCACCTTGCGGTAGTCGTCCACCCAGCCGATGGCACCGAACAGCAGGGTAACGACCAGCACTACCCACACGTAGCGGTTGGAAAGATCCGCCCACAGCAGCGTGCTGATGGCTATGGCGGTAAGGATCAGGGCGCCGCCCATGGTCGGGGTGCCCTTCTTCGACAGGTGCGACTGCGGACCGTCGTTGCGCACGGCCTGGCCGATCTGGCGGATCTGCAAGGTACGGATCATCCAGGGCCCCAGCCACAGCGACAGCGACAGCGCGGTGAGCACGCTGAGAATGCCGCGCAGGGTCAGGTACTGGAAGACGCCGAAGCCCTTGTAGAACTGTTGCAGGTATTCGGCCAGCAGCAGGAGCATTAGTGACTCTCCTCGGAGGAACCGCACAGCGCCGCGACGACTTTGTCCATCGCCGCACTGCGGGAACCCTTGATCAAAATGGTGGTTGTCGGTTGTTCGGTGGCCAGCGCCCCAATCAGGCTGGCCTGGTCGGCGAAGTGCCGGCCCGTGGCGCCGAACGCCTGTACGGCGTGGGCCATCAGCGGTCCGACCGCATAGAGCGCGGACACCTTGCCAGCGGCGTAGGCGCCCACCTCGCGGTGGGCCTGCTCGGCCCAGGAACCGAGTTCGCCCATGTCTCCGAGGACCAGGACGGTGCGCCCGGAAAAGCCGCTCAGTATATCAATCGCCGCCAGCATTGACGCGGGGTTGGCGTTGTAGCTGTCGTCTATCACACGCAGCCCGCTGGCGGTCAGTTGCGCTACCGCGCGGCCCTTGACCGGCTGCAGCGCCTGCAGCCCGGCGACGATCCCATCCAGCGGCACGCCCAGTGCATGGGCGGCAGCGGCGGCAGCCAGGGCATTGGCGACATTGTGCCGCCCCAGCAGGTTGAGCTGGACCTGCGCTTCACCCGCTACGCCCTGCAGCCTGAAGCCCATGCAGCCACGCGCATCGCGCTGCAGATCGGCGGCGCGGAAATCGGCCTGGGGCCGGTCGAGGGAGAAAGTCAGCAACGGACGGCCGCTGGCACGGGCCTTCCAGGTGTCGAAGGCCTTGTCGTCCAGGTTCAGCACGGCGGTGCCGTCGGCGGCCAGCCCTTCGAGTATCTCGCCCTTCGCCTCGACGATCTTCTCCGGTCCGCCGAACTCGCCGACATGGGCGGTTCCGGCATTGGTGATGATCGCCACGTGCGGGCGGGTCAGCTCAACCGTGTAGGCGATCTCGCCGATGCGCGAGGCGCCCAGTTCGATCACTGCGCTACGGTGCTGCGGCGCCAGTTGCAGCAGGGTCAGCGGTACGCCGAGGTCGTTGTTCAGATTGCCACGGGTAGCCAGCACCGACTCGGCATCGCCGGCCTGGGTACGCAGGATGCTGGCGAGCATCTCCTTGACCGTGGTCTTGCCGCTGGAGCCCGTCATGGCCGCCAGCGGGCCGGTGAACTTGCGCCGGTTCAGCGCGCCCAGTCGCCCCAGGGCCGCACGGGTATCGCGCACCAGCAATTGCGGCAGGGGCGCGTCGGCGACTTCGCGCTCCACCAGCACAGCCACCGCGCCCTTGGCGGCAACCTCGGCGAGATAGTCGTGGCCGTCGAAACGCGGCCCACTCAGGGCAATGAACAGTTGGCCGGGCCCGATGGCGCGACTGTCGGTGGAAACCGCCGAAAAGACGGCGTCCTCGCCGATCAGGCGGGCGTCCAGCGCGACCGTCAACTGGCTGAGGCGAAGAGGCTCAAGCATGCGGCACCTCCCAGGCGGCCAGGGCGCGCTCGGCCTGCTCGATGTCGGAGAACGGATGGCGTACGCCGTCGATCTCCTGATAATCCTCGTGACCCTTGCCAGCCAGGAGCACCACGTCATCCACCGCAGCGGAAGCGATCAGATGGGCGATCGCCTCACCGCGCGACGGCAGGAAGGTAACCTTGTCAGCGGCAGCGAAGCCTTTGCGGATATCGGCGATGATCGCCGCACTGGCCTCGGTGCGCGGGTTGTCGTCGGTGACCAGCACCCCATCCGCCAGGCGTTCGGCGATCGCAGCCATCAGCGGACGCTTGCCGGCATCGCGATCGCCACCGCAGCCGAACAGGCACAGCAGGCGCGCGGCCGCGTGCGGACGCAGGGCCTCCAGGACTTTTTCCAGGGCGTCGGGAGTATGCGCGTAGTCCACCACCACCAGCGGCTTGTCGCCGCCTCCCAGGCGCTGCATGCGGCCGACCGGCCCCTGCAGTTGCGGCAAGGTGCGGAGGATATCGCCCAGGGGATAACCCAGGCCAAGCAACGCACCGACCGCCGCCAGCAGGTTGCTCAGGTTGAAGCGGCCGAGCAACGGGCTGCGCAGCAGGCCCTCGCCGTGCGGAGTGACCAGCGCCGCCTCGATGCCGGCGTCGCCGAAGCGCGCTTCGCGGCAATAGAGGAACGCCGAGCTGTCGGTGAGGCTGTAGGTGATCAGCTCCGAGTCCTGCTCCTCGCCGGCCAGTCGACGGCCGAAATCGTCGTCCAGGTTGATCACCCGGCAGCGCAGGCCCGGCCAGGCGAACAGCTTGGCCTTGGCGGCGGCATAGGCTTCCATCGAACCGTGATAGTCGAGGTGGTCGCGGGACAGATTGGTGAACACCGCGATATCGAAACCGAGCGCCGCCACGCGGCCCTGGTCGAGGCCGTGGGAAGACACTTCCATCGCTACCGCGCGGGCGCCGGCCTGCTTCAGCGTGGCCAGCGTGGCCTGCACCGCGAGCGGGTCCGGCGTGGTGTGCCGGCCGCTCTCCAGGGCGCCGTAGAAACCGGTGCCGAGGGTGCCGACGATGCCGCAGCGCTCGCCGAGCAGATCCAGGGCCTGGGCCACCAGTTGGCTGACGCTGGTCTTGCCGTTGGTGCCGGTGACGCCGATCAGGTCCAGCCCGCGGCTCGGCTCGCCGTAGAAACGCCCGGCGACCGCCGACAGTTGCGCGGCCAGCCCCTTCACCGCGATCAGCGGCGCATCGCTGGGCGGCAACTCTCCGGCGCCTTCCGCCTCGTAAGCCACGGCAGCCGCGCCCTTGGCCAGGGCATCGGCGATGTGCGCACGACCATCCTGGCGCCCGCCCGGCACCGCCAGGAACAGGTCGCCCGGACGAACGCCGCGGCTATCCAGGGTCAGCTCGCGGATCAGCAGATCGCGCTCGGCCTGGGGAAACAGTTGGTTCAGGCTCATAGGCATCAGCCACGCCCTCCTTTTGCGGGCGCAGCATTGACCTGCTGCTGTTCGGTGGCCGTCGGCAGGTTATCCGGCGGCACGTTCATCAGGCGCAGCGCGCCAGCCATGACCTTACTGAACACCGGCGCCGACACCAGGCCGCCGAAGTAGCCCGCCTTGCTCGGCTCGTCGATCACCACGACCATCGCGATGCGCGGATCGGTGGCCGGGGCGAAACCGGCGAACAGCGAGCGATAGGCGTTTTCCCGGTAGCCCTTGGTGCCGACCGAGACCTTGCGCGCGGTCCCGCTCTTGCCGGCGGCGTGGTAACCCGGCACCTGGGCGCGGAACACCCCGCCCTGGGCCTCGACCACTTGTTGCAGCATGCCCTGCACGGTGGAAGCCACTTCAGGCGAGATCACCTGCACACCATCCGGCACGCGGTCGACTCGGGTCATGCTCAGCGGCACGCTCTTGCCGTCGTTGGCCAGGGCCGCATAGGCATGCGCCAACTGGATCGCGGTTACCGAGAGACCGTAGCCGTAGGCCAGGGTCGCGGTTTCCGCCTTCGGCCACTTGCGGTGGTTGGGCAGGTTGCCGACGCGCTCGCCGGGGAAGCCCAACCCCGTGTCCTGCCCGAGACCGACCTGTTGCATGACCGAGTAGATGGATTCGGCGCCGATGTCGAAGGCGATCTTGCTGATGCCGACGTTGCTCGACTTGATCAGGATGCCGGTGAGATCGAGTTGCCGCGAATTGCGCGATACGTCGCGAATGGTGTAGCGGCCGATCTGCAGGGTGCCCGGGTAGACGTCGACGATATCGCTGGGTTTCCAGCGCCCGCTGGCCAGCGCCGCGCTCATCGAGAACGGCTTGACCGTCGAGCCCGGCTCGAACACGTCGATCATCGCCCGGTTGCGCATGGCCGCCGGCTGCAGGTTACGACGATTGTTCGGGTTGTAGGTGGGCTGGTTGGTCATGGCCAGGATCTCCCCGGTCTTCACGTCCATGATCACCAAGCTGCCGGCCTTGGCGCCGTTTTCCAGCAGAGCGTTGCGCAGTTCGCGATGAGCCAGGTACTGCAGGCGCAGGTCGATGGACAGCGCAAGGGTCTTGCCCGGTTTGGCATTCTTGGTGACCTGCACGTCCTTGATCACGCGGCCACGGCGATCCTTGAGCACCTGGCGCTTGCCCGGCACGCCGGCCAGCCATTCGTCGAAAGCCAGCTCGATACCTTCGCGACCGCGGTCGTCGACATCGGTAAAGCCGACCGCATGGGCCACCACTTCGCCAGCCGGGTAGAAACGCCGAAACTCCTCGATGGAGTACACGCCGGGCACCTTCAGGGCGATCACGCCTTCGCCCTGCTCCGGGGTCAGCCCACGGACCAGATAGATGAACTCGCGCTCGGCGTTCTGCTCGATGCGGTCGGCGAACAGCTTGGTATCCTGCCCGAGCGCCGCCGCCAGTTGCGGCCAGCGTTCCTTGGCGGTCATCAGCTCCTTGGGGTTGGCCCACAGGGTGGTGACCGGGGTGCTCACCGCCAGCGGTTCGCCGTTGCGGTCAGTGATCAGGCCCCGGTGCGCAGGGATGGCGATATGCCGCACGCTACGCGCGTCGCCCTGGCCCTTGAGGAAGTCATGGTCGATCACGTGCAGGTCGACGATTCGCCAGACGATGGCGCCGACCATCGCCAGCAGCAGGCCGACGATCACGCAGAACCGCCATGGGTAGAGGGCGCCCTGGAAATAATTCAGTTTCATGGCGCCACCATCCTGACCTCGGCCGGGTCGGGAACGCGCATGCGCAACTGTTCCACCGCCAGGCTTTCGATGCGGCTATGGGCGGTCCAGGTGCTCTGCTCGAGAATCAACCGGCCCCACTCGGCCTGCGCCTTGTCGCGCACGCTCAGCTCGGAATACAGCGAGTTGAGCAGTTGCCGGTTCCAGTAGGTGCTGTAGGCCACGGCAATCGCCGAGAGCAGCAGACCTATATAAAGCAGCAACATGAGGAAGCTGCCGGTAGGCAGGCGCTTGACGAAGAGACGGCTCATCTCAGCTTCTCCGCCACGCGCATGACCGCGCTGCGCGAGCGCGGGTTGGCCTTGAGTTCTTCTTCCGAAGCGTACTGCGGCTTGCCCAGCAGCTTCAGGCGCGGCTCGAAGACCTTGGAACGGATCGGCAGGTCGCGCGGCAGGTTGTCCGCCTCGCCCTTGGCGTGCTTGCGCATGAACAGCTTGACGATGCGGTCTTCCAGGGAATGGAAACTGATCACCACCAGCCGGCCGCCGACGGCCAGCGATTCGAGCGCGGCGTCAAGGCCACGCTCGAGATCGCCCAGCTCATTGTTCACATGGATGCGCAGGCCCTGGAATGCGCGGGTCGCCGGATTCTTGCCCTTCTCCCAGGCGGGGTTGGCAACCGTGATCACTTCGGCGAGATCGGCAGTTCGTTCGAACGGCCGCTCCTGACGGCGCTGCACGATGGCGCGGGCCATCCGCTTGGCGAAGCGTTCTTCGCCATATTCCTTGAAGACCCGGGCGATTTCCTCTTCGGTGGCGTTGGCGATGAACTCCGCTGCGCTGATGCCCTGGCCGGGATTCATGCGCATGTCCAGCGGACCATCGTTGAGGAAGCTGAAGCCGCGCTCGGGATCGTCGAGTTGCGGCGACGACACGCCAAGGTCGAGCAGGACGCCATCGACCCGCCCTTCGAGACCGCGTGCGCGCACCTCATCGCCCAGTTCGGCGAACGAGCGCTGCACAATGACGAAGCGGCCGTCTTCGGCCGCCAATGCTTTTCCTGTCTGGATGGCCTGGGGATCTTTGTCGAATCCGAGCAGGCGTCCCCCGGCGCCCAGTTTCTCGAGCAAGGCTCGACTATGGCCCCCTCTTCCGAAGGTACCGTCCAGATAGCAGCCGTCCTCCCGCGGGGCCAGTGCGGAAACGGCCTCCTCGAGCAGAACGGTGATATGGCGGTAGGTGGCATTCATAGTCAAAGGATCAGGTCGCGTAGTTCGTCCGGCAGCCCACCGGGTTGTTTGATTGCCGCCAGGTCGGCTTCAGCCATGGCGTTCCAGGCATCCTCATCCCACAACTGAAACTTGTTCAGTTGCCCCACCAGCATCGCCCGCTTGTCCAGCTTGGCGTACTCGCGCAGGCGCGGCGGAATCAGGAAACGCCCGTTTCCGTCCAGTTCCAGATCGACGGCATTACCGATCAGCAGCCGCTGCAGGCGCCGCGTTTCTTCTCGCAAAGAAGGCAGCTCGCGCAGCTTGGCTTCGATCAGTTCCCATTCGGGCAAGGGGTAAACGGTGAGGCAGGGGTCGACTGCGTCGATAGTGACGATGAGCTGGCCGGCACAACGCGAAACGAGCTCGTCACGATACCGACTCGGCATCGCGAGGCGCCCTTTGGCGTCGAGACTTATGGCATTAGCTCCGCGAAACACGTCAGCGCTTCCCCTGTGGTTGGCTTTCCATGCCAATTGATCCCACTTTTACCCACTTCATACCACTTCTGCACACTATAGAAATCCACACTCCCCACCGTCAAGGCGCGTCAGAAGTGAAAAATCCTTACAGGACGGAGATTTAGCGTGCTTTTGGAAGGTTGCGGAGCGCTTTTAGAAGTAAAAGAGATGACAAAACACAATAAGTCCAAAGTCTTAGCCTTCGAACTTAAAGTGATTTATCAAGAGTTGCGGCTTTTCGCTTTTGCGACGGACGGATAAAACCGGGAAAAAGCGAAGAGAGTGGGAAGAAGTGGGAGAGTCGATCTATAAGCCGGGTTCTGTCGAGGACAGCCATTCCTCTGGGACGCACATCACTGTACGCCTCAAGCGACCTACCCGAATCCAACGCGGGCCGCGCCAATGGATTCCTATTTGGTCTTGCTCCGAGTGGGGTTTACCTAGCCACGCACTGTTGCCAGCCGTGCGGTGCGCTCTTACCGCACCTTTTCACCCTTACCGGCGCTGTTGCGCTTAGGCGGTTATTTTCTGTGGCACTTTCCGTAGGCTCGCGCCTCCCAGGCGTTACCTGGCACTCTGCCCTATGGAGCCCGGACTTTCCTCCACCGCGCTATTGCGCGACAGCGACTGTCCAATCGACTCTCCGCCGACAAGGTTAGCGGGAGCAGGCGCGAAGAACAAGCTCAACTCTTCCCTTGGCGTTGCAAAGCCTGTTGATACAAAAGGTTTTTTCGCACCCCGGTAATTTCCGCCGCCAGCGCCGCGGCTTTCTTCAACGGCAGCTCGGCAAGCAGCAGGTCGAGCACCCTGAGCGCCTCCGCACCGATCGACTCCTCGCCTTCCGGCGCCTGCCACCCCGCCACCAGCACAACGCACTCGCCGCGCTGCTGGTTGCTGTCCGACGCGACCCAATCGTGCAGTTCGGCCAACGGCAGGCTGCGAATGGTCTCGAAGGTCTTGCTCAGCTCCCGCGCCAGCACCGCACGGCGCTCCCCGCCGAACACGTCGCGCATGTCCGCCAGGCTTTCCAGCAGACGATGGGGCGCCTCGTAGAAAATCAGCGTGCGCGGCTCTTCCTGTACCGCCTGGAGGCGGCTGCGTCGTCCCGCAGCCTTGGCGGGCAGGAAACCTTCGAAGATGAACCGGTCCGACGGCAATCCCGCCGCCGACAGCGCCGCGATCAGCGCGCAGGAGCCCGGCACCGGGACCACCCGGATACCCAGCGCCTGTGCCTGGCGCACCAGGTGGAAGCCGGGATCGGAAATCAGCGGGGTACCGGCGTCCGAGATCAGCGCGACGTCCTCCCCACCCTGCAGCCGGGAGATGAAGCGCCCGCCCTCCTCGCGCTCGTTGTGCTCGTGGCAGGCCGCCAATGGCGTCTCGATGCCGAAGTGCTGGAACAGCCGGATCGAATGGCGGGTATCCTCCGCAGCCACCAGGGCCACCTCCCGCAGCACCCGCAGGGCGCGCGGGCTGATGTCGTCGAGATTGCCGATCGGGGTCGCCACTACGAACAGAGTGCCTGCTGACACGAAAATACCTCGGGAGCTATCTGAAAAGGCGGCATTGTATCGCGATTCAGGGTGCCGCCATCGCACCCGAGGCGGGCCTCCGGTACAATCGGCGACTCTTCGTGAATGCGCCATGAGAAGCCCTATATGATCGCTTGCCTGCGTCCGCTTTCTGCTCTGATCCTGGCCGGTCTGCTGACCGCCTGCGCGACCTCGTCCAATTCCGGACTGGGCGAACTTCCCCGTACGCCGAATGCCAGCATCGAGCAGTTGTTGCAACAGGCCAGCCAGAGCAAGCCCGAGGAAGCGGCGCTGCTGCGCCTCTCGGCAGCGGACCTTGCCTACCAGCAGAAGGACCTCGCCAGGTCCACCGCCATCCTGGGACAGATTCCGCTGGAAAGCCTGAAGCCGGCCCAGCAGGTCTTCGCCAGCACCCTGAACGCCGAACTGGCCCTCGCCCGCAGCAAGCCCAAGGCCGCCCTGCAGGCATTGCAGCATCCGAGCATGCAGCATCTCAGCGAACTGCCGGTGACCCAGCAGGTTCGTACCCAGCGCGCCAAGGCCCAGGCCCTCGCCGCCGACGGCCAGGTCCTTGCCGCAGCCAAGGAGCGCATCTACTTCGCACCGCTGCTCGAGGGCCCGGCGGTGATCGAGAACCAGGAAAAGATCTGGACCCTGGTCAGCAGCCTGCCGGTCGACCAGTTGCAACCGAGCGCCAACGAAGGCGACCTCAGCGGCTGGCTGACCCTGGCACGCATCACCAAGACCTCGCCGACCCTGCAGCAACAGCAGGCCAGCATCGAGAGCTGGCAACAGCAGAACCCCGAGCACCCGGCGGCCAAGCACTTGCCGGCGGCGCTGGAGAAACTCAAGTCGCTGTCCCAGCAGCCGCTGACCCGCATCGCCCTCCTGCTACCCCAGCAGGGGCAGTTGGCCAACGTCGCCCGGGCCCTGCAGGACGGCTTCCTCGCCGCCCACTTCCAGGCCCAGCAGGCCGGCCAGAATCCTCCTTCGATCAAGCTCTACGACAGTACCCAGGTGCGCTCGCTAGATGACTTCTACCGCCAGGCCCAGGCCGATGGCGTCGAACTGGTCGTCGGTCCCCTGGAGAAGCCGCTGGTCAAGCAACTCGCTAGCCGCGAGCAACTGCCGATCACCACCCTCGCACTCAACTACAGCGACAACAGCCAGGAAGGCCCGGCGCAGCTGTTCCAGTTCGGCCTCGCCGCCGAGGACGAAGCGCGCGCGGTGGCCAGCCAGGCCTGGGGCGACGGCATGCGCCGGGCCGTGGCGCTGGTGCCGCGCGGCGAATGGGGCGACCGCGTGTTGGCCGCCTTCAGCCAGAGCTGGCAGTCCGCGGGCGGCAGCCTGATCGCCGCCGAGCATGTCGACCAGCCGGTACAACTGGCGCAACAGATCGCCGACCTGCTGCAACTGCGCCAGAGCGAAGGCCGCGCCCAGCGCCTGCAGGGCGCCCTCGGCAGCCAGATCGCCACCCAGCCGTCGCGCCGCCAGGACATCGACTTCGTGTTCCTCGCCGCCACCCCGCAGCAGGCCCGCCAGATCAAGCCGACCCTGGCCTTCCAGTACGCCGGCGACCTTCCGGTCTACGCCACTTCGCACCTCTACACCGGGACCAACAACCCGACCCAGGACCAGGACCTCAACGGCATCCGCTTCTGCGAGACCCCGTGGCTGCTCAACCCCAGCGACCCGACCCGCCAGCAGGTCGCCGCCCAATGGCCCCAGGCCAACGGCAGCATGGGCCGCCTCTACGCCATGGGCGTCGACGCCTACCGCCTCGCTCCGCGTCTGCCTGAACTGAAGGCCGTGCCGAGCCTGCAGATCGACGGCCTGACCGGTACCCTGAGCCTGAATCCGACCCAACGTATCGAACGCCAGTTGCAATGGGCCGAGTTCCGCAATGGCCAGGTCCAGCCGCTGGGGACCAGCAGCTTTTGACCGATAGGGAAAGCTCCCGGGACAAGGGGCGCCAGGCCGAGGAACTGGCCTGCGCCCATCTACGGCGACAGGGCCTTGCCACACTTGGCAAGAATTGGACCTGTCGCCGCGGAGAGCTCGATCTGGTCATGCTCGACGGCGATACAGTAGTATTCGTCGAAGTCCGCTCCCGCCGGCATCGCGCCTGGGGCGGAGCCCTGGAGAGCATCGACGCGCGCAAGCGGCAGCGCCTGATTCTCTCCGCCGAACTTTTTCTGCAACAGGAGGCGCGCTGGGCCAAACGCCCCTGTCGCTTCGATGTGGTCACCGTCGATACCAGCGACGGACAATCACCACCGCGACTGGACTGGATTCAGAACGCATTCGACGCCTGATCAGCCGCCCCACCGAAGGTCATTACCGATGGACATGCAACACCGTATCCGCCAGCTCTTCCAGGCCAGCATCGAGACCAAGCAGCAGGCGCTGGAAGTACTGCCTCCCTATATCGAGCAAGCCAGCCTGGTGATGGTCAATGCGCTGCTCAACGAGGGCAAGATCCTCTCCTGCGGCAATGGCGGCTCGGCCGGCGATGCCCAGCACTTCTCCTCCGAACTGCTCAACCGCTTCGAGCGCGAACGTCCGAGCCTGCCGGCCGTGGCCCTGACCACCGACAGCTCGACCATCACCTCGATCGCCAACGACTACAGCTACAACGAAGTCTTCTCCAAGCAGATCCGCGCCCTGGGCCAGCCGGGCGACGTCCTGCTGGCGATTTCCACCAGCGGCAATTCGGCCAACGTGATCCAGGCCATCCAGGCGGCCCACGACCGCGAGATGCTGGTGGTCGCCCTGACCGGCCGCGACGGTGGCGGCATGGCTTCGCTGCTGCTGCCGGAAGACGTGGAGATCCGCGTTCCTTCCAAGATCACCGCACGCATCCAGGAAGTCCACCTGCTGGCCATCCACTGCCTCTGCGACCTGATCGACCGCCAACTGTTCGGGAGTGAAGAATGAGCCGTACCGCCTTCGTCGCCGCCACCCTGGCCCTGAGCCTGGCCCTGGGAGGCTGCAGCAGTTTCCTCAGCGCCACCCGGGACAAACCGATCGACGACGATCGCGGGACCCGAACCATCGGCAGCAAGATCGACGACTCGCTGATCGAGACCAAGGCCGCGGTGAACATCGCCAAGGCCGATCCGGCCCTGGACAAGGACTCTCACATCGTCGTGGTCAGCTACAACGGCATCGTTCTGATCGCCGGCCAGACCCCGCGCGCCGACCTCAAGAGCAAGGCCGAACAGGCCGCGCGCACGGTGCAGAAGGTCAAGAACGTGCATAACGAACTGCAGGTGACCTCGCCCTCCTCCCTGCTCGCCCGCAACAACGACGCCTGGATCACCACCAAGCTGAAGACCCAGATGCTCAGCGATCCCAACGTGCCCTCGTCGCGGATCAAGGTGGTCACCGAGAACGGCATCGTCTACATGATGGGCCTGGTCAACCAGCAGGAAGCCGCCCAGGCTGTCCGCGTCGCCCAGGGCGTCGACGGGGTGCAGAAGATCGTCAAGCTGTTCGAATACATAAACTGAAGAACAGCGAACGAAAAAAAGGCGATCCTTCGATCGCCTTTTTCATTGCTCGCCGTTTACTTGACCACCTTCAGGGATGGCCTGCCACTGGGACGCGGCGGCTCATCGGACGGTCCGCCATCGTCATCGCCCGGCTCGTCGTCCACCGGACCCGGCTGCTCCAGATCGAAGACCATGCCCTGGCCGTTTTCCCGGGCGTAGATGGCCATTACCGCCAGCGCTGGAATGTACAGGCTCTGCGCCACGCCGCCGAAACGCCCCTCGAAGCTGACCGCCTCGTTGTCCATGTGCAGATGCCGCACGGCAGAGGGCGAGACATTGAGCACGATCTGCCCATCGCTGGCATAACCCGGAGGCACCTTTACCCCGGCGAACTCTGCGTTCACCAGGATATGTGGCGTGCAATCGTTGTCGACGATCCATTCATAGAGCGCGCGGACCAGATAGGGACGGCTGGAATTCATCTTCATGTTCCTTAACGCATATCTCGTTCAACGGAAGACAGGCTGGCCCGGAAGCTTTCCCGGGCGAATCCGCGCTCCATGTAGTCGAGCAACGGCTTGGCCTGCCGCGGCAACTCGATGCCCAGCAACGGCAGACGCCAGAGGATCGGCAACAGGCAGCAATCCACCAGGCTGAAATCCTCGCTGAGGAAATATGCCTTGTCGGCGAACAGCGGGGAAACCCCGGTCAGGCTCTCGCGCAACTCCTTGCGCGCCTGGACCCGCTCGGCCTCCTTGCTGCGCGCATCCAGGATCCGGTCCACCAGGGAACACCAGTCCCGCTGGATACGATGGATCAACAGGCGGCTGTTGGCACGCTTCACCGGATAATCGGGCAGCAGCGGCGGATGCGGATAGCGTTCGTCGAGGTATTCCATGACCACCGTCGGCTCGTACAGCGCCAGGTCGCGATCGACCAGGGTCGGTACGCTGCCGTAGGGGTTGACCTCCGCCAGCATCGGCGGACAGCGGCCCGCCTCGATATCGATCACCTCTACCGCCACGTTCTTCTCGGCCAGGACCAGGCGGATGCGATGGCAGTAATGATCGGCAGGGTCGGAATAGCAGGTCAGCTTGTTGATTGAAGCCATGGAGCCCTCCTCGCAGGTCGACTTGTGGGAGGTGAAAAGACGCGCGCGCCCCGTAGGGCGCGCGCTTCGAAGACCAACGTGCGGGTTAGTGCACGTCCTTCCAGTACTCGCGCTTGAGGAGATAGGCGAATACGAAGAAGAAGGCCAGGTAGAGCAGGACATAGGTACCGATACGCTCGGAGGCCAGCTTGTTCGGGTTGGCCGAATAGGCCAGGAAGGTCACCAGGTTCTTGACCTTCTCGTCGAACTGGGCTTCGTTCAGCTCGCCGGTCTTCGGCACCACGGTCAACTGGTCACAAGCTTCGTGAGTCAGCGGGGTACCGGTCAACGGATCGAACTGCTTCTTGCCATCCTCGACCACCTGTACCTGCTTGCAGCCGATCACCTGGCGTCCCTGCAGGGGCGCCAGGACGTTCGGCATACCGACGTTGGGGAAGATCACGTTGTTCACGCCCCACGGACGCTTGGGATCCTCGTAGAACGAGCGCAGGTAGCTGTACAGCCAGTCGGTGCCGCGTACGCGGGCAACCAGGGTCAGATCCGGCGGAGCGGCGCCGAACCAGGTCTTGGCGTCGGCCGGCTTCATGCCGATGTCCATGTGGTCGCCGATCTTGGCGCCGGTGAACACCAGCTTCTCCATCATCAGATCGGCAGGAATGCCCAGGTCGGTGGCGACACGCTCGTAACGCTGGAACTTGGCGCTATGGCAGCCCATGCAGTAGTTGGCGAAGGTACGCGCGCCATCCTGCATGGCCGCCTTGTCGGTCAGGTCGATATCGACATGATCCAGTTGCGGCCCATGGCCGCCAGCGGCGAAACCCAGGACTGGCAGTACCGCCAGAATCAGTGCAGCGAATTGCTTTTTCATCAGCCAGTCACCCTTTCCGGAACCGGTTTGGTCTTCTCCATCCGGGTGTAGAACGGCATCAGGATGAAGAAGGCGAAATACAGGACGGTGCAAACGCGCGACAGGGTAGTACCCAGCGGGCTCGGAGCCTGGGCGCCGTAGTAGCCGAGGATCACGAAGGACACCGCGAAGATCACCAGCCACAGCTTGCTCAGCCAGCCCTTGTAGCGGATCGAGCGAACCGGGCTGCGATCCAGCCACGGCAGGACGAACAGCACGGCGATCGCCGCACCCATCGCCACCACGCCCATCAGCTTGTCCGGAACCGCGCGGAGGATCGCGTAGAACGGGGTGAAGTACCAGACCGGAGCGATGTGCTCGGGGGTCTTGAACTGGTTGGCCATCTCGAAGTTGGGCTTCTCGAGGAAGTAGCCGCCCATTTCCGGGAAGAAGAAGATCACGGTGCAGAAGATGAACAGGAACACCACCACACCGACGATATCCTTCACGGTGTAGTACGGATGGAACGCGATGCCGTCCAGCGGTACGCCGTTCTCGTCCTTCTTCTTCTTGATGTCAACGCCGTCCGGGTTGTTCGAACCGACTTCGTGCAGCGCCAGGATGTGCAGCACGACCAGGCCGAGCAGGACGATCGGCAGGGCGATCACATGCAGGGCGAAGAAGCGGTTCAGGGTGATGCCGGAGATCAGGAAGTCACCGCGGATCCACTGGGCCAGGTCTTCGCCGACCACCGGAATCGCGCCGAACAGGGAAATGATCACCTGGGCGCCCCAGTAGGACATCTGACCCCAAGGCAGCAGGTAGCCCATGAAGGCCTCGGCCATCAGCGCCAGGTAGATCAGCATGCCGAAGATCCACACCAGCTCGCGCGGCTTCTGATAGGAGC
The DNA here is from genome assembly GCF_001815235.1 of Pseudomonas sp. HMSC065H01. Classification (NCBI taxonomy): domain Bacteria; kingdom Pseudomonadati; phylum Pseudomonadota; class Gammaproteobacteria; order Pseudomonadales; family Pseudomonadaceae; genus Pseudomonas; species Pseudomonas sp. HMSC065H01. The sequence continues at coordinate 124,967 of NZ_KV819908.1, forward strand.
CGTAGAGCAGGCCGCGGAACATGTGCAGGTAGACCACGATGAAGAACGCCGATGCACCGGTGGAGTGCATGTAGCGAATGATCCAGCCGTAGTCGACATCGCGCATGATGTATTCGACGGAAGCGAACGCCTCTTCGGCCGACGGCGTGAAGCTCATGGTCAGCCAGATGCCGGTGAGGATCTGGTTGACCAGCACCAGCAGCGCCAGGGAACCGAAGAAATACCAGAAGTTGAAGTTCTTCGGTGCGTAGTACTTGCTCAGATGGTCTTCCCACATCTTGGTCGCGGGAAAACGCGCATCGACCCAAGCCATGAACTTGTTCATCAGGCTTTCTCCTGGTCCACGCCGATGGTGATGACGTCGTCAGCATCGAACGTATAAGGCGGAATCGGCAGGTTCAGCGGCGCTGGCTGGCCTTTGTAGACACGACCGGCGAGGTCGTAGTGGGAGCCGTGGCAAGGGCAGAAGTAGCCACCCTTCCAGTCCGGACCGAGGTCGGCGGGGGCGACTTCGGGACGGAAGGTCGGCGAGCAGCCCAGGTGGGTGCAGATGCCGACGATCACCGCCAGTTCCGGCTTGATCGAGCGAAGCTTGGGATCGACGTACTCCGGCTGCTCCGAGGCCTTGGAGTCCGGGTCGGCCAGTTGTCCTTCGAGGCTCGGCAGGGCGTCCAGCATCTCCTTCGTGCGGTGCACGATGAATACAGGCTTGCCGCGCCATTCAGCGATGATCTGCTGACCTGGATCGATCTTGCCCACGTTCACCTGCACCGGCGCGCCAGCAGCCTTGGCTTTGGCACTGGGGAACCATGACCCTACGAACGGGACCGCAGCACCCACCGCTCCCGCCGCGCCAACCACAGAGGTGGCCGCGACGAGGAAGCGACGCCGGCCTGCATTCACGCCGTCATTACTCATTCAGTCGTCTCCCATCAGCTTCAGACCTGTTCTAATCAGGCCTTTAAGTAAAAATTCGAGCCGCGCAAAAAATTCGCCAAATGGTAAAGAAAACCCCCTTTGATGACAAGGTAATAGCCTGACACAAAACGCCCGAAACCCTTGTAGGGCGCGCCCTTCGGCCATGCGACACCTTGCCGCAGAGTTAAAGCGTAGACATAAAAAAACGCCCAGCTCCGAAGAGGTGGGCGTTTTTCAGCAAGCGTCGAATTAACGCTTGGAGTACTGCGGACGCTTACGCGCTTTACGCAGACCGACTTTCTTACGCTCGACTTCACGGGCATCGCGAGTCACGTAGCCGGCCTTGCGCAGCGAGCTACGCAGGGTTTCGTCGTACTCGATCAGGGCACGGGTGATGCCGTGACGGATCGCACCGGCCTGACCGCTTACGCCACCGCCAACGACGGTAACGAAGATGTCGAACTTCTCGACGGTCTCGGTCAGCTCGAGCGGCTGACGCACGACCATGCGAGCGGTTTCACGACCGAAGAACTGATCGAGACCACGGTTGTTGATGGAAATCTTGCCAGTACCCGGACGCAGGAAGACGCGAGCGGTAGCGGTCTTACGACGGCCAGTGCCGTAATTTTGAGTCGCCGACATAATGAGCTATCCCGTTAAATCTTCAGTTCTTGGGGCTGCTGAGCGGTGTGCGGGTGGCTGGCACCCTTGTACACCTTCAGCTTGCGATACATATCGCGACCCAGAGGGTTCTTCGGCAGCATGCCTTTCACAGCGGTCTCGATGACGCGCTCAGGGGCCTTGGCGATCAGCTTCTCGAAGTTGATCGACTTGATGCCGCCCGGGAAGCCGGAGTGGTGGTAGTACATCTTGTCGGTGGCCTTGGCACCGGTCACACGCACCTGCTCGGCGTTGATGACGACGATGTAGTCGCCGGTGTCAACGTGCGGAGTGTACTCAGGCTTGTGCTTGCCACGCAGGCGGCGGGCAATTTCGGTCGCCAGACGACCCAGGGTCTGGCCGGCAGCGTCGACGACGAACCAGTCGCGCTGTACAGTTTCCGGTTTCGCGGTATAGGTTTTCATTCGTTATAGCCTCAGGGGCCGCCTGAAAATAAGACGGCGAATCTTACTGGACAGTGGTTGCCTTGACAAGTCAAGGACAGCCGAAAACAGACACGAATTGGGGCTCGGGTCGGTGTGCGTCCGTAACGACTAGATACATCGATCGGCAGGCTTGGCATCCCCCACCGATGAAAGGCTGCGGAATTATGCAGATTTCGCCAGAATTTACAACCGCATTAACCACTTAATTTCACGAGGACACCCGCATGGAGTATCGCCCGCTCGGCCGCACCGATCTGAAAGTCAGCGCCCTCTGCCTCGGCACCATGACCTGGGGCGAGCAGAACAGCGAGCAGGACGCCTTCGCCCAGATCGCCAGGGCCAAGGCCGCCGGGATCAATTTCATGGATACCGCCGAAATGTATCCGGTGCCGCCCCGCGCCGAGACCTACGCCAGCACCGAGCGCATCATCGGCAACTGGTTCCGCCGCAGCAGCGACCGCGCCGACTGGATCCTCGCCAGCAAGATCGCCGGCCCCGGCAACGGCATCAGCCATGTGCGCGACGGCAACCTCAAGTTCAACCGCCAGCACATCGTCGCCGCCCTCGATGCCAGCCTGGAGCGCCTGCAGACAGACTGGCTGGACCTCTACCAGTTGCACTGGCCGGAGCGACGGACCAACTTCTTCGGCCAGCTCGGCTACCAGCACCAGGAAGAGAGCTTCACACCGCTGGAGGAAACCCTGGAAGTGCTCGACGAGCAGGTGCGCGCCGGCAAGATCCGCCACATCGGCCTGTCCAACGAGACGCCCTGGGGCACCATGACCTTCCTCAGGCTCGCCGAGGAGCGCGGCTGGCCGCGCGCGGTATCGATCCAGAACCCCTACAACCTGCTCAACCGCAGCTTCGAGGTGGGCCTGGCGGAAATCGCCATCCGCGAGCAGTGCGGCCTGCTGGCCTACTCGCCGATGGCCTTCGGCATGCTTTCCGGCAAGTACGCGGACGGCGCCCGCCCGGCCAACGCGCGCATCAGTCTGTACAGCCGCTTCACCCGCTACACCAACCCGCAGGCGGAAGCGGCCTGCGCGCGCTACGTAGCGCTGGCCCGCGAACATGGAATGGAACCGGCGCAGATGGCACTGGCCTACGTCACCTCGCGGCCGTTCGTGACCAGCAACATCATCGGCGCCACCTCGCTGGAACAGCTGGAAACCAATCTCGGCAGCATCGACCTGAGGCTGGACGAGGAGGTGCTCGCCGGTATCGATGCGATCCACCGGGAGCAACCGAACCCGGCTCCCTGAGGCTCCAGGGGCCTGGCGCTGCCGCGGGTTCGGCGGACAACCGCGCGATGCGGTCGTCCGCCCCTCCCGGTGACCAGGCGCGCCTCACAGGGCCCGCGCGATGATCTCCTTCATGATCTCGTTGGTACCGGCGTAGATCCGCTGCACCCGGGCATCGGCCCAGGCCCGCGCCACCGGATATTCCCACATGAAGCCGTAGCCGCCGTGCAACTGCACGCATTCGTCGAGCACCTTGCATTGCAGGTCCGTCGTCCAGTACTTGCACATGGCGGCGGTGGGTACGTCCAGCTTGCCCTGGAGATGCTGCTCCATACAGCGATCGACGAAGACCCGGCCGACCTGGATCTCGGTAGCCATCTCGGCAAGCTTGAAGCGGGTATTCTGGAAGTCCGCCACCGACTTGCCGAACGCCTTGCGCTCGCGAGTGTAGTCGAGCGTCCATTGCAGGGCCGCCTCGGCCGACGCCAGCGCGCCGATACCGACGGTCAGGCGCTCCTGCGGCAGCTCCTGCATCAGGTAGATGAATCCCTGGCCGTCCTTGCCGAGCAGGTTCTCCCGGGGAATCCGCACATCCTGGAAGAACAGCTCGGAGGTGTCCTGGGCCTTCATCCCGACCTTCTCCAGGCGCTTGCCCTTGCTGAAGCCCGGCGTACCCGCCTCGACCACGAACAGGCTTATGCCCTTGGCGCCAGCCTTCGGATCGGTCTTCGCCACCACGATCACCAGGTCGGCGAGGAAGCCGTTGGTGATGAAGGTCTTCGAGCCATTGATGACGTACTCGTCGCCATCCAGTACCGCAGTGGTCTTCACCCCTTGCAGGTCGGAACCGGCCCCCGGCTCGGTCATGGCGATGGCCGCGACCATCTCGCCGGATACCAGCTTCGGCAGGTACTTGCGCTTCAGCGCCTCGCTGCCGTAGTGGAGGATGTAGGGTGCAGCGATGTCCGAATGCAGGGAGAAACCGATCCCGGTCAGGCCGGCCCGACCGATCTCTTCGATGACCACGGCGCTGTAGAGGAAGTCCGCGCCCATCCCGCCATACTCTTCCGGCAGGTGCGAACAGAGCATTCCGGCCTCGCCGGCCTTGTTCCAGAGCGCGCGGTCGACATGCCCATCCTTTTCCCATTGGTGATGGAAAGGCACGGCTTCCTGTTCGAGGAACTTGCGCACGCTGTCGCGAAACAGTTCGTGGTCGGAGCTGAACAGGGTTCTCGGTATCATCGTGGTCACCTGGAAACGGTCTGGGATCGGGTTGGCTGCACGCGGCAGGTCTTCGACTGTAGGGAAATGCCCCGACCGACGCACTGGACAGTTGCGCCAAAAAATAAGACGATCCAGCCGCCTTTTGACCGCTTTCCCTTACTCACAACAACGATAAAAATCCATGCGCGCTCAATCCGCTCCGGTGCTGAAACATGTCGGCATCGTCGCCATCGACGGCGTCTTCGCCTCGACCCTGATGCAGGCCAAGGACTTCTTCCACATGGCCAGCCTGCGCCACGGCAAGCAGCAGGGCCTCGGTCTCCAGCCGGCCTTCCGCACCCGCATCCTCAGCCCCGACGGCCAGCCGGTACGCAGCTTCAGCGGCGACAGCATCGCCGTCGACGGTCCCCTCGCCGCCTGCGATATCGTGGTCCTGCCCGCCTTCTGGGGCGACTTCGACGCGCTCGAACGGCGCTATCCGCAAATCGTTCCCTGGTTGCGCCGCAGCCATGCCGAGGGAACCGCCCTCTGCGGCGAGGCGACCGGGGTTTTCTGGCTGGCCCAGGCAGGCCTGCTGGATGGCAAGGAAGCGACCACCTACTGGCGCTTCTATCGGGAATTCGCCGAACGCTTCCCGAACGTGCTGCTCAACCAGGAGAAGCACCTGACCGATGCCGACGACCTGTTCTGTGCCAGCGGCGTCACCTCCGCCTGCGACCTCTACATCTATCTGATCGAGCGTTTCTGCGGCGGATCGGTGGCCCAGGCGGTGGCCCGGGATACCCTCTACGAAGTACAGCGCAGCTACACCCCAGGGCGTATCGGCTTCGGCGGACAGAAGCTGCACCATGACCCGACGATCCTGCAGATCCAGCAATGGCTGGAAGACCACTTCGCCGACAAGTTCCGTTTCGAGGACGTCGCCCGCGACCACGGCATGAGCATCCGCAACTTCATGCGGCGCTTCCAGGCCGCTACCGGCGACAAGCCGCTGCACTACCTGCAGCGACTGCGGATCGAGACCGCCAAGGGCATGCTCTCGAGCACGCGCAAGAGCATCAAGACGATCAGCTACGAGGTCGGCTACGACGACGCCAGCTTCTTCGCCCGCCTGTTCCGCCAGCACACCGAACTCTCTCCCCACCATTACCGTCGCCAGTTCATGCAGAAGGAAAGCTGAGCCGGACATCGCCGGGCCTGCCCGAACGGCATCGGCGCCGGCGCTTTCCCTACAGAACCTAGGATAGGTAGCCAGGTCGGCCTTCGCGGGTTCTCATGAATCCGCAGGCCCGCCGCAGACGCGGGCGTTCCGAACAACGACAAGAACGGACCTTTGCCATGCGCCTTTATCTGCTCGCCTTCCTGGCCCTCTTCGGTATGAATGCTATGGCCGCCGACAACTGGAAAGCCTTCCCCTACGACCAGAGCGCCTATGACTATCCAGGCGACAAGTTGAAGGAAGCCTGGCCGCGCCTGACCCGCGGCTTCGGCGACTATCCCTATCCGGACGCCGACTGGGTGGTGAACATGGCGACCGCCCATCCGGATGCCCTGGAAAAGACCGTGAAGGCCGGCACCGGCTTCACCGGCAAGCCGGAAGAGGCCGCACAATATGCGGCGCGCCTGCAGGATGTCTGGCGCCTTCTGTTCCGCGGCGACTACGCCAAGGCCAAGGAGCAGGGACTGGCCCTGGGAGTCGGCGGCCAGGTACCGGCGATGTTCGCCCAGGTGCTCTACGCCATGTTCCTGGCTCCCGGCCAGGCGGAGAAACAGCGCCTGCTCGAAGAGGTCATCGACTACACCAATCAGGCCGGCCCGCTGGTCAAGGCCGATATCGTCGCCCAGTTCGGCAGCGTCTACGCCAAGGCGCGCCTGGCCGAGGAGCTATCGGTACCGGTAGTGCTCAAGCGCGGCTATACCAGCGAAATCCCCAAGGAACTGGACGCCCTCCTGGCCAGGCAACCCAACCAGCCGTTCGCCCTGGCGCTCTACGGCGGCTACGAGGCGGGAGTGATCCGCAAGGTCGGCAAGCTGGTCGGCAAGATGACCTACGGGGTCAGCGCCGACAAGATGGAACAGTACTTCGCCCGCTCCTTCCGCCAGGCCAACGACCTGCCGATCGGCCACTACGAGTACGCCAACGCGCTGACCTACGTATACGGCGACGACGAGCGGGAGAAGGCCATCGCCCAACTGAAGCAGGCCGTGGCGATCAAGCCGATCAACGCCATGGAAGCCCTCGAAGTGGCCCATGCGAAGAAGCTCCTCGCCGGCTTCGAGCAGAACACCGCGCAACGCTGAAACGCCGCGCGTCCATGAAAAAAGGGGTTGCCATCGGCAACCCCTTTCTCGTTTCCGCCCCGGATCAGGGCCGGTGCGGACGCGTCAGGTATTCGTGGGACTGCATTTCCAGCAGACGACTGAGGGTGCGCTGGAATTCGAACTCCAGCCGGCCGCCGCTGTAGAGATCCTTTAGCTCGACCTCGGCGGAGATGATCAGCTTGACGCTGCGGTCGTAGAACTCATCCACCAGGTTGATGAAACGCCGCGCCATGTCGTCCTTGGTGACGCCCATCTGCTCGACGTTGGAGATCAGCACGGCGTGGAAAATCTTCGCCAGCTCGATGTAGTCGTTCTGGCTGCGCGGGCCGTCGCACAGCTCGCGGAATTCGAACCAGGCCACGTCGTCGCAGGTCAGGCGCGCGCGGATCTCGCGGTTCTCGATCATCAGCGCCTCGTCGCGCTGGGCCTTGGCACAGTCCGGGGTCAGGGCCTTGAAGCTGCGCGCCATCTCCTCCTCGACCTGTTCACTGAGCGGCCAGTGGAACAGCTCGGCCTGCTCCAGCGCGCGCAGGCGATAGTCGACGCCGCTATCGACGTTGACGATCTCGGTATGCTCCTTGAGCAGGGCGATCGCCGGCAGGAAACGGGCGCGTTGCAGGCCGTCCTTGTACAGGCCGTCCGGCACGATGTTGGAGGTCGCCACCAGGCTCACGCCGTTCTTGAACAGCTCTTCCAGCAGGGTGGCGAGGATCATCGCGTCGGTGATGTCGGAGACGAAGAACTCGTCGAAACAGATCACCCGCGCCTCGTCGGCGAAGCGCTTGCCGATGATGGTCAGCGGGTTCTTCTCGCCCTTGAGGGTCTTCAGTTCTTCGTGCACCCGCTTCATGAAGCGGTGGAAGTGCGTGCGCACCTTCTGCTCGAACGGCAGCGACTCGAAGAAAGTGTCCACCAGGTAGGTCTTGCCACGGCCGACGCCGCCCCAGAAATACAGGCCCTTCACCGGCCCGCCGGACTTCCTGCCGAGCAGCTTGCCGAACAGGCCGGGCTTGGCGTGGTCGGCGGCGACCAGGTCATCGTAGAGGCGTTGCAGATGCTTCACGGCATTGGCCTGTGCGGCATCGTGGAAGAAATCGGGGCGTTGGAGATCGGCCTGGTAGCGCTCAAGGGGCGTCATGATCGGTAGCAATGCAACGAAAACGGGGCCGTCACTTTAGCGACGACCCCGTCTCTTGGCAATCGGCCATCCGTCGAGGATGTACCGGGGCTGCCTACTCCTGTGGTGCCAGCGCTTCGCGGGTGCGCTCGATGGCGGCGTCACGGGCGGCGGCGTCGGCGAAGGCCGGGCTCTGCGCCACCGCCTCGCCATCCAGCCACAGGCCAAAGGCATTGCCCTCGGCCCGCAGGTCGGCAGTCTCGCCAGCCAGCAGGCGCTTGCTCACCGCACCGGCGGCCTTGCCGTCGGCGAAGGCGCGGGACAGCAGTAGCTGTTCGCCGGCGGCGTCCAGCAGGCGGAAGCGGAAGCTGCCGTCGTCGTCGCGGAAGCTGACCAGGCGCGCAGCCTTGGCGGCCTTCTTCTTGCCGCTCTCGGCACTTTTCAGCGGCTCGCGCAGGGAGCGCAGGCCGACTGCCTCGCGCAACTCGGCGATGAATGGGGTGGCGATGCGGCGCGCCTTGGCGGCACCGGCGAGGAGAATGTCCTCGATATCGTCCGGCTTGGCGATCAGCGCCTGGTAACGCTCGCGAGCCTCGCCCAGTTCGTTGTCGAGCAACTGGAACAGGCGCTGCTTGGCTTCGCCCCAGGCCAGGCCGTCGAGCAGCTCCTGGCGGAACGCGGCGACCTGTTCGGCGCTGGCGAAGGCCGAGTAAAGAAGGAACAGGTGCGAACTGTCCGGGTCCTTCGGCTCGCCCGGCGCGCGCGAGTCGGTGACGATGCGTGCGATGGCGTCCTTGAGCTGCCTGGAAGGGCTGAACAGCGGGATGGTGTTGTCGTAGCTCTTGGACATCTTGCGCCCATCCAGGCCCGGCAGGGTGGCGACGTTTTCCTCGATCACCGCTTCGGGCAGGACGAAGAACTCGCGGCCGTTGCCGAACAGGTGGTTGAAACGCTGGCCGATATCGCGGGCCATCTCCACGTGCTGCACCTGGTCGCGGCCGACCGGGATCTTGTGCGCGTTGAACATCAGGATGTCCGCGGCCATCAGCACCGGATAGCTGTAGAGGCCCATGGTCACGCCGGCGTCCGGGTCTTCGCCGGCCTCGACATTGCGGTCCACCGCGGCCTTGTAGGCATGCGCGCGGTTGAGCAGGCCCTTGGCACTGACGCAGGTGAGCAACCAGGTCAGCTCGGGAATCTCGGGGATGTCCGACTGCCGGTAGAAGGTCGCACGCTCGACGTCCAGGCCGCCGGCCAGCCAGGTCGCGGCGATTTCCAGGCGCGAGCGCTGGATACGAGCGGGATCGTCGCACTTGATCAAGGCGTGGTAGTCCGCCAGGAAGTAGAACGAATCCACGTCGCTCCGACGGCTGGCGAGGATCGCCGGGCGGATGGCGCCGGCGTAGTTGCCCAGGTGCGGAGTGCCGGTAGGAGTGATGCCGGTCAGGATACGAGTAGTCATGCGATACCAGATGTCAGGCAAAGAAAAGAATGGCGCGCCGGATGGTAGCAGGGCCGGCGCGACGACGTCAGTCCTGCAGGCGTGGCAGCAACAGGTCCTTCAGATCGATCAGCTTGCCATGGAAGAAATGTCCGCTTTCTGCCACCCGCAACAGCTCGTGCGGTCGTGCCAGGGACTCGCTCCAGGCATATACCGCGGCCGGCGTGACCACGTCGTCGTCCTCCGGCTGCACCACGGTCAGCGGGCAACGCGCAGGCAGGCTGACCGCGAAGCGTTCCACCGGCGGCGCGATCATGAACAGCCGCGCCAGCCCGACGCCCTCCGCTTCCAGGCGACCCGCCAGATTGCCGGCGACGCAGGAGCCGAAGGAAAAGCCCATCAGTGTCAGCGGCAACCCCGGATGGCGTGCCAGCAACCAGCGCGCGGCGGCCTCGGCGTCGTCGATCTCGCCGATCCCCTCGCCATAGCTGCCAGCGCTCTGGCCAACGCCACGGAAGTTGAAACGCAGGGTCGCCAGGCCGGCATCGCGGGCGCTGCGTTGCAGAGTGGCGACCACCTTGTTCTGCATGGTGCCGGCGAACAGCGGGTGCGGATGGCAGACCAGGGCGATGCCGCGGGCATCGGGCAGATCGAGGTGCAGGGCTTCCAGCGGCCCGCAGGGGCCATCGATGGATACAGGGATTTCGCGGGTAGACAAACAGGAACTCCGTGACCCCGGCTCGGGTCGACTCGTCTAGCAGATTACTCCAAGCGACACAGGCACTTACTCGCGTGCCGTGGTATACAGCTCGGACTCAAGCCGTTAACGTAAAGCAAAGCCGTCTATAGAGGAAGGATTCGCGTGGAACAGTCGCTCACCGCCTGGCTGCTGCCGGCCCTCGCCCTGGTCGCCGGGGTCGCCATCGGTTTTCTGATCGCCCGCCTGCTGCCCAACGCCGCGCCGAACAAGGTGCAACGCCAGATGGACGACCTGCAGGACCGCTTCGACAGCTATCAGCGCGAAGTCGTGACCCATTTCAACACCACCGCCAGCCTCGTGAAGAAGCTGACCCAGAGCTACCAGGACGTGCAGGAGCACCTCTCCGACGGCGCCCAGCGCCTGGCCCTGGACGAACAGACCCGCCAGCGCCTGCTGGCTGCGCTGCATGCCGACGAGGCCTATCCGGCCGAGCGCCGCGAGCGCCTGACTCCGCCGGCCTCCGGCGAAGTGCCGAAGGACTATGCGCCGAAAAGCCCGGACAGCCCCGGCACCCTCGACGCCACCTACGGCCTGAAAGGCAAGTACTGACGCGCTGCGCGAACCTGCCGACGCCCATGAAAAAGCCCCGCATCCGCGGGGCTTTTTCATGGCTGCGAGACGATCAGATCGCCTGGCGCTCGCGCAACAGGTCGAGCACCTGCTTCACGCCGTCCTCGACGCTCAGCGCCTGGGTATCGATCACCAGGTCGGCATCCAGCGGCACGTCGTAGGGGAAGGACTCGCCGGGGATATTGTCCTCGCCCGCCGCATACAGCCCCTGTGGATCGCGTTCGCGGCAAACCTGCGGCGACGCCTGCACATAGACGGTGATCAGGCGCTCGGCGCCGATCAGCGCCCTGGCCTGCTCGCGCCCTTCCGCGCTCGGCGCGACGAAGGCGCAGAGGCTGATCAACCCGGCCTCGTTGAACTGCTTGGCGACATGGGCGGTGCGCAGCCAGTTCTCGGTGCGTCCGGCGCGGTCCTGCGGCAACCCCTTGTTCAGGTCGTGGCGCAGGTTCTGCCCGTCCAGCACGTAGACCGCGCGGCCCATATCGAACAGCTTGCGCTCCACGGCGTAGGCCAGGGTGCTCTTGCCGGCGCCGGAGAGGCCGCTGAACAGTACGGTCGCCGGCTGCTGGCCGAAGCGGCCGGCACGCTCCTCGCGCGTCACATGGGCATTCGAACCGTGATGAGCGCTGCTGCCATGGGCCGCCGACGGAGCGGAGATGATCATGCCGGCGCCAACGGTGCCGTTGGTCAGGCGATCGATGACGATGAAGGCGCCGGTGGTGCGGTTCTGCTCATAGCCATCGAGCGCGATGGGCGCGTCCAGGCTGACCTTGACCCTGGCGATCTCGTTCAGCTTCAGCTCGCTGCCCGGGGTCCGCTCCAGGGTATTCACGTCCACCTTGTGGACGATGCTCGGAATCGAACCCGGCACATAGCTGGTAGCGCGCTTGATATCGTACTTCTTGCCCGGAAGCATCGGCTCCTCGGCCATCCACACCAGCATGGCATCGAAGCCGTCGGTGACCAGCGGGCGATTGTCGGCATGCACCAGCATGTCGCCGCGGGAAACGTCGATCTCGTCTTCCAGGGTCAGGGTGACGGCCTGGCCGGGACCGGCCTGCTCCAGTTCGCCCTCGAAGGTGACGATGGATTTCACCTTGCTGCCCTTGCCCGACGGCAATGCCACCACTTCGTCGCCCTTGCGCACCACGCCGCTGGCCAGGGTGCCGGCGAAACCGCGGAAGTTCAGGTTCGGCCGGTTCACGTACTGCACCGGGAAGCGCATGTCATCGAGGTTGCGGTCGGCGGCGATCTCGACGGTTTCGAGGATTTCCATCAGCGACTGGCCGGCGTACCAGGGCGAACGCTCGGACTTGTTGACCACGTTGTCGCCCTTGAGCGCCGACATCGGCACGAAGTGCAGCGAACTGGTCTTCAGACCGATCTTCTCGGCAAAGGCCAGGTAGTCGGCCTTGATCTGTTCGAAGACACCCTGGTCGAAGCCCTTCAGGTCCATCTTGTTGATGGCGACCACGATATGCCGGATACCCAGCAGGGACGCGATGAAACTGTGCCGGCGGGTCTGGGTCTGCACACCGTAGCGGGCATCGATCAGGATGATCGCCAGGTCGCAGGTCGAGGCACCGGTAGCCATGTTGCGGGTGTACTGCTCATGGCCGGGCGTGTCGGCGATGATGAACTTGCGCTTGGCGGTGCTGAAGTAGCGGTACGCCACATCGATAGTGATGCCCTGCTCGCGCTCGGCCTGCAGGCCATCGACCAGCAGCGCCAGGTCGACGTCGTCGCCCGTGGTGCCGACTTTCTTCGAGTCGCGGGTGATGGCCTCCAGGTGATCCTCGTAGATCATCTTGGAGTCGTGCAGCAGGCGCCCGATCAAGGTGCTCTTGCCGTCATCGACGTTGCCGCAGGTAAGGAAGCGCAGCAGTTCCTTGCGTTCGTGCTGCCCCAGGTAGGCGAGGATGTCCTCGCTGATCAGATCGGATTGATGAGACATGCTGCGTATCCTCAGAAATAGCCCTGACGTTTCTTTTCTTCCATCGAACCGGCCTGGTCATGGTCGATGACCCGACCCTGGCGTTCGGAAGTACGCGTCAGGAGCATTTCCTGGATGATTTCCGGCAGCGTGGTGGCGCTGGACTCGACCGCGCCGGTGAGCGGGTAGCAGCCGAGGGTACGGAAGCGCACCATGCGCTTCTCGATGCGGGCTTTCTCTTCGTCAGAGAGATGCTCGAGGATGCGCTCGTCGTCGATCATGATCAGCGTGCCGTTCTTCTCGATAACCTCGCGCTCGGCGGCGAAGTACAGCGGGACGATCGGAATGCCTTCCAGGTAGATGTATTGCCAGATGTCCAGCTCGGTCCAGTTGGACAGCGGGAAGACGCGGATCGACTCGCCCTTCTTCACCTTGCCGTTGTAGATGTTCCACAACTCGGGACGCTGGTTCTTCGGGTCCCAGCGGTGCTTGCTGTCGCGGAACGAATAGACCCGTTCCTTGGCCCGCGACTTCTCCTCGTCGCGGCGCGCGCCGCCGAAGGCAGCGTCGAAACCGTACTTGTCCAGGGCCTGCTTGAGTCCCTCGGTCTTCATCACGTCGGTGTGCTTGGCGCTGCCGTGGGTGAACGGGTTGATGCCCTGGGCGACGCCGTCCGGGTTGACGTGGGTGATCAGGTCCAGGCCCATTTCCTCGACCATCCGATCACGGAACCTGTACATCTCCTGGAATTTCCAGCGGGTGTCCACGTGCATCACCGGGAAGGGCAGCTTGCCGGGGAAGAAGGCCTTGCGGGCCAGGTGCAGCATGACCGCGGAATCCTTGCCGATCGAGTACAGCATCACCGGGTTATCGAACTCGGCGGCCACCTCGCGGATGATGTGGATGCTTTCCGCCTCCAGCTGTTTCAGGTGCGTCAGTTTGTCGACCATGGCTACTCACGGAATTGCTTATGGACGGCCGTCGGGCCGTAGACGAACGCGCACTCTATCACAGCGCAAGGCTCTAAAAGATTCGCCATTTATACCGAAAAAATATACCCATATAGCCATCAGCGCTCAGCCTCGCAGCCGGCGAAAACACTGGCGTCGAGAGGTTTTCCAGGGGCGTTTCGCAGACCGGGCGGACAAAGCTGAGACGGCATCGTCCCGGACCGGACAAAGCCGTCGCCGCGACAGCGAGCAGACAGTCCGCCCCCCTTTCGGCGGCTCGACTTGTACGCCAGCGGCACTGCGCTAGCATAGCGGGCATCGTCATTCCGCCAAGAAGACCCCAGATGCGCCGTACCGCCCTCGCCCTGCCCCTGTTCCTTCTGGTCTCAGCATGCAGCAGCGAACCGACGCCACCACCGAAACCCGCCGCCAAACCCCAGGCCCGCACCGTCATTTCACCCCGCCCCGTACGCCAGTCGGTGCAACCGATACTGCCGCTGCGCGGCGATTACGCGAACAATCCGGCGGCACAGCGCTTCATCGACAGGATGGTCAGCCAGCACGGCTTCAACCGCCAGCAACTGCACGACCTGTTCGCCCAGACCCAGCGCCTGGACTGGGTGATCCGCCTGATGGACCGGCAAGCCCCGACCTATACCCCACCCAGCGGACCGAACGGCGCCTGGCTGCGCTACCGGAAGAAGTTCGTCACGCCAGGCAACGTACAGAACGGCGTGCTGTTCTGGGACCAATACGAAACCGACCTGCAACGGGCATCGCGCGTCTACGGCGTGCCGCCGGAGATCATCGTCGGCATCATCGGCGTGGAAACCCGCTGGGGGCGGGTGATGGGCAAGACGCGGATCATCGATGCGCTGTCCACCCTGTCCTTCTCCTACCCTCGCCGCGCGGAGTTCTTCAGCGGCGAGCTGGAACAATTCCTCCTCCAGGCGCGCAAGGAAGGCACCGACCCGCTGGCCCTGCGCGGTTCCTATGCCGGCGCCATGGGCTACGGCCAGTTCATGCCGTCTTCATTCACCAAGTACGCAGTGGACTTCGACGGCGATGGGCATATCGACCTGTGGAATCCGCGTGACGCGATCGGCAGCGTCGCCAACTATTTCAAGCAGCACGGCTGGGTCAACGGCGATCGCGTGGCGGTTCCCGCCAGCGGCCGGGCGCCCTCGCTGGAGGATGGCTTCAAGACGCTGTACCCGCTGGACGTGCTCGCTTCCGCCGGACTACGCCCGCAGGGTCCGCTCGGCGGCCACCGGCAAGCCAGCCTGCTGCGCCTGGACATGGGCAGGAACTACCAGTACTGGTACGGCTTGCCGAACTTCTACGTGATCACCCGCTACAACCACAGCACCCACTACGCGATGGCTGTCTGGGAACTGGGCAAGGAGGTCGACCGGGTGCGTCACCGCTCCGTCGTCAGGCAGGATTAGGACAGTCGATGAACAGGTGCTCGATGGCGAAGCGCTTGCCCAGGTAGTCGCCCAGCGCCTGCACCCCGTAGCGCTCGGTGGCGTGGTGTCCGGCGGCGATGAAGCTGATGCCGTTCTCCCGCGCGCTGTGCACGGTCTGCTCGGAAACCTCGCCGGTCAGGTAGGCATCGACGCCGGCGGCGATCGCCTGGTCGATATAACCCTGGGCGCCGCCGGTGCACCAGGCGATGCGTCGGATCGGCTGGCCGGCGTCGACCAGCAGCGGCTCGCGCCCCAGCGCATCGCGCACATGCCGAGCGAAATCGGCAGGCTGCATCGGCTCGGCAAGCGAACCGAGGAGGACGATGGAACGCGGGTTGCCCGGCTCCAACGGCCCTTCCACTTCGAAGCCGAGCTGCCGGGCGAGCTGCACGTTGTTGCCCACCTCCGGATGCAGATCCAGCGGCAGGTGGTAAGCGAGCAGACTGATATCGTTGTTCAGCAGGGTCTTCAGGCGCCGTTGCTTCATGCCGACCACGCAGGGATTCTCACCCTTCCAGAAGTAGCCGTGATGCACCAGCACCACGTCGGCGTCGGCCTCCACGGCGGCATCCAGCAGCGCCTGGCTGGCAGTGACCCCGCTGACGATCCGCCGCACCTGCGGCCGGCCCTCGACCTGCAGGCCGTTCGGGCAGTAGTCCTGGATGCGCGCGGCATCCAGATAACGGTCGGCCTCTTCGACCAGGGTGCTCAGGGCGATAGCCATGCAAATTCCTCTTCATTCAGGCAGGGCGCGCCGCTCCTCTAATGGACGGCTTCCCCCTATAATGGGCGCCACCTTATCGGCCGCTTTTCGGCCTCGCAACCCCAAGGATTGTCCCGATGCCCAAGGCCCTGCGTTTCCTCGGCTGGCCCGTGCTGGTCGGCGTGCTGCTGGCCCTGCTGATCATCCAGCGCAACCCCGAGCTGGTCGGCCTGCCACGCCAGGAGGTGCACGTCGAGCAGGCGCCTCTGCTCAGCCGTCTGCAGGAAGGCCCGGTGTCCTATGCCAATGCGGTGAGCCGGGCGGCTCCGGCAGTGGCCAACCTGTACACCACCAAGATGGTCAGCAAGCCCTCCCACCCATTGTTCGACGACCCGATGTTCCGCCGCTTCTTCGGCGACAACCTGCCGCAACAGAAGCGCATGGAATCGAGCCTCGGCTCGGCAGTGATCATGAGCGCGGAAGGCTACCTGCTGACCAACAACCACGTGACCGCTGGCGCCGACCAGATCATCGTGGCCTTGCGCGACGGCCGCGAAACCATCGCCCAGTTGGTCGGCAGCGACCCGGAAACCGACCTGGCCGTGCTGAAGATCGACCTTAAGAACCTGCCGGCGATGACCCTCGGCCGCTCCGACGGCATTCGCACCGGCGACGTCTGCCTCGCCATCGGCAACCCGTTCGGCGTCGGCCAGACCGTGACCATGGGCATCATCAGCGCCACCGGACGCAACCAGCTCGGCCTGAACACCTACGAAGACTTCATCCAGACCGACGCGGCGATCAACCCCGGTAACTCCGGCGGCGCGCTGGTGGACGCTGCCGGCAACCTGATCGGCATCAACACGGCGATCTTCTCCAAGTCCGGCGGCTCCCAGGGTATCGGCTTCGCCATCCCGACCAAGCTGGCCCTGGAGGTCATGCAGTCGATCATCGAGCACGGGCAGGTGATCCGCGGCTGGCTCGGCGTCGAGGTCAAGGCGCTGACCCCGGAACTGGCGGAGTCGCTGGGCCTCGGCGAAACCGCCGGGATCGTCGTCGCCGGCGTCTATCGCGACGGCCCGGCGGCGCGCGGCGGCCTGCTGCCGGGCGACGTGATCCTGACCATCGACAAGCAGGAAGCCAGCGACGGCCGCCGCTCGATGAACCAGGTGGCGCGCACCCGTCCGGGACAGAAGATCAGCATCGTGGTGCTGCGCAACGGACAGAAGGTCAACCTGACCGCCGAGGTCGGCCTGCGTCCGCCGCCGGCACCGGCTCCACAGCAGAAACAGGACGGCGGCGAGTGATCCCCGCCATTGAAAACGGCGCCCTCGGGCGCCGTTTTCGTATCACTTGAGGAAGTGCAGGGCGTCCAGTAGCGCCTGGTTCTGCTCCGGACTGCCGATGGTGATACGCAGGAACTGGTCGATCCGCGCCTGCTTGAAATGGCGGACGATCACTCCCTGCTCGCGCAGGGTCGAGGCAATCTGCCCGGCATCGTGCCGCGGATGACGGGCGAAGACGAAGTTGGCGGCCGACGGTAGTACCTCGAAGCCCAGCGCCTGCAAAGAGGCGCTCAACGCCTCGCGGCTATCGATCACTGCCTGGCAGGTCCGACGGAAATAGGCGTCGTCCTCGAAAGCCGCCGCCGCGCCGGCGATCGCCAGGCGATCCAGCGGGTAGGAATTGAAGCTGTTCTTGATCCGCTCCAGCGCCTCCACCAGATCGGCATGGCCGACCGCCAGGCCGACCCGCAGGCCGGCCAGGGAGCGCGACTTGGACAGCGTCTGGGTGACCAGCAGGTTCGGGTAGCGATCGACCAGGGCGATGGCGCTCTCGCCGCCGAAGTCGACATAGGCCTCGTCGACTACCACCACCGAATCCGGCGACGCCTTCAGCATCGCTTCGATGGCGTCCAGCGGCAGCAGGCAGCCGGTCGGCGCGTTCGGATTGGGGAAGATGATTCCGCCGTTGGGCCGCGCGTAGTCTTCGACGCGGATGCGGAACCTTTCATCCAGCGCGATCTTCTCGTGCGCGATCCCGTACAGGCCGCAATAGACCGGATAGAAGCTGTAGGTCACGTCCGGAAACAGCAGCGGCAGGTCGTGTTGGAAGAGGCCATGGAAAATGTGCGCGAGCACCTCGTCGGAGCCGTTGCCGACGAACACCTGGTTGGCCTGTACGCCGTAGTGCGCGGCGACCGCCTGCTTCAACCGCTCGCCGTTGGGATCGGGATACAGGCGCAGGTCGTCGTTGAGTTCCGCCTGCATCGCGGCGAGCGCCTGTGGCGACGGACCGTAGGGATTCTCGTTGGTGTTCAGCTTGACCAGCCGCGACAGCTTCGGCTGCTCGCCCGGCACATAAGGCACCAGGTCCTTGACGAAGGGACTCCAGAATTTGCTCATGCTCAGGCCTCCTTCTCGTCGAGGATGCGGTATTCGGCGCTGCGCGCGTGGGCGGTCAACGACTCGCCGCGAGCCAGCACCGAAGCGGTGCGACCGAGGACCGAAGCGCCCTCGGCCGAGCAGTTGATGATCGACGAACGCTTCTGGAAGTCATATACCCCCAGCGGCGAAGAGAAACGCGCGGTACCGGAGGTCGGCAGCACGTGGTTCGGGCCGGCGCAATAGTCGCCCAGGGCCTCGGCAGTGTAGCGGCCCATGAAGATCGCGCCGGCATGGCGGATCTCCGGCAGCCAGCTTTCCGGATCGGCCACCGACAGCTCCAGGTGTTCCGGGGCGATGCGGTTGGCGACCGCACAGGCCTGGGCCTGGTCGGCGACCTGGATCAGCGCGCCGCGCCCCTCCAGGGAGGTGCGGATGATCTCGGCGCGCTCCATGGTCGGCAGCAGGCGAGCGATGCTGTCCGCGACGCGGTCCAGGAACGCCGCATCCGGACTGACTAGGATCGACTGGGCGTCTTCGTCGTGTTCGGCCTGGGAGAACAGGTCCATGGCGATCCAGTCGGGATCGGTCTGGCCATCGCAGACCACGAGGATTTCCGAGGGACCGGCGATCATGTCGATGCCGACCTGGCCGAACACGTGACGCTTGGCGGTGGCCACGTAGATGTTGCCGGGGCCGACGATCTTGTCCACCCGCGGCACGCTTTCGGTGCCGTAGGCCAACGCGGCCACGGCCTGTGCCCCGCCGATGGTGAAGACACGGTCGACGCCGGCGATGCAGGCGGCGGCGAGGACGATCTCGTTGATCTCGCCGCGCGGGGTCGGTACGACCATGACCACTTCGGACACCCCGGCGACCTTGGCCGGGATCGCATTCATCAGCACCGAGGACGGGTAGGACGCCTTGCCGCCCGGCACATAGAGCCCGGCGCGGTCCAGCGGGGTGACCTGCTGGCCGAGCACCGTGCCGTCGGCCTCGGTGTAGCGCCAGGAACCCTGCTTCTGCTTCTCGTGGTAGCTGCGCACGCGCTCGGCGGCGACTTCCAGGGCTTCGCGCTGGGCTACGGTGATACGTGTGAGAGCCAGCTCCAGGCGCTCGCGCGGCAGGATCAGGTCGGCCATCGAGGCGGCCTGGAGACCGTCGAAGCGCTGGGTGAACTCGACCACGGCGGCGTCGCCACGGCTGCGTACGGCGGCGATGATGTCGAGGACGCGCTGGTTGACCGAATCGTCGGAGACACTTTCCCAGCTCAGCAGATGATCCAGATGACGCCCGAAGTCCGGATCAGCGGCATTGAGTCGACGGATAGCGAAGGGAGCGGTCATAGCGAGCCTCTTTTATGGATGGCGTTGTCTCGGGCGCCGCTAGACTACCAAGCCCACCGTGCGGGCACCCGAGAAAATTTGGCTATGACACGGATAGGCAGGTGCGGCGCGGAGCCGCACGGGTATCAGTGACGGTGTCGCGCCTCGACGGCGTCGCGCAGGGTATCGATCAGCGACTGGATGCGACCGTGCTGCATCTTCATCGAGGCCTTGTTGACCACCAGGCGCGAGCTGATCGTGGCGATCAGTTCCTGGGGCTCCAGGCCGTTGGCGCGCAGGGTATTGCCGGTATCCACGACGTCGATGATCTTGTCGGCGAGACCGACCAGCGGCGCCAGCTCCATCGAGCCGTACAGCTTGATCACGTCGACCTGGCGGCCCTGCTCGGCGTAGTAGCGCTTGGCGACATTGACGAACTTGGTGGCCACCCGCAGGCGTCCCTTGGGTTCAGGCGCGCCAATGGCGCCGGCGGTCATCAGCTTGCAGTTGGCGATACGCAGGTCCAGCGGTTCGTAGAGTCCCTGGCCGCCGTACTCCATCAGCACGTCCTTGCCGGCCACGCCGAGATCGGCGGCGCCATGCTCGACATAGGTCGGCACGTCGGTGGCGCGCACGATGAGCAGGCGCACATCGGACAGGGACGTCGGGATGATCAGCTTGCGGCTCTTGTCCGGGTTCTCCGACGGTACGATGCCCGCCGCTGCGAGCAGCGGCAGGGTATCGTCGAGAATCCGGCCCTTGGACAAGGCGATGGTCAGCATTTGCGCGACAGCCTCCGCTAGCCCGGTACGCGGCGGATCTTGGCGCCGAGCAGCTGGAGTTTCTCTTCGATGCACTCGTAGCCACGGTCGATGTGGTAGATGCGATCGATCAGGGTGTCGCCTTCGGCCACCAGGCCGGCGATCACCAGGCTCGCGGATGCGCGCAGGTCGGTCGCCATGACCGGAGCGCCCTTGAGCTTGGGTACGCCGGTGACGATGGCGGTGTTGCCTTCGACGAGGATTTGCGCGCCCATGCGGTTCATTTCGTAAACATGCATGAAGCGGTTCTCGAAGACCGTCTCGATGACCGCGCCGGTGCCTTCGGCTACCGCGTTCATGGAGATGAACTGGGCCTGCATGTCGGTGGGGAACGCCGGGTACGGCGCGGTACGCACGTTGACCGCCTTCGGCCGGTTGCCCTTCATGTCCAGCTCGATCCAGTTGCTGCCGGTGCTGATGTGGGCACCGGCCTCTTCCAGCTTCTGCAGGACCGCCTCGAGGATGGTCGGGTCGGTATCCTTCAGCTTCACCCGGCCACCGGTCGCGGCCGCGGCCACCAGGTAGGTGCCGGTCTCGATACGGTCGGGCAGTACGTCGTAGCGAGCACCGCCGAGGCGCTTCACGCCTTCGATGACGATGGTATCGGAGCCAGCGCCCTGGACGTTGGCGCCCATGGCGTTCAGGCAGTTGGCCAGGTCGACCACCTCCGGCTCGCGAGCGGCGTTCTGCAGCACGGTACGGCCGTTGGCCAGCGCGGCGGCCATCATCAGGTTCTCGGTGCCGGTCACGCTGACGGTATCGAAGAAGAAGTGACCGCCACGCAGGCCGCCGGCCGGCGCCTTGGCCTTGATGTAGCCGCCTTCGACCTCGATCTGCGCGCCCATGGCCTCGAGACCGCGGATATGCAGGTCGACCGGACGCGAACCGATCGCGCAACCACCCGGCAGGGCCACTTCGGCCTCGCCGAAGCGCGCCAGCATCGGGCCCAGCACCAGGATCGAGGCACGCATGGTCTTCACCAGTTCATACGGCGCGACCAGGGTTTTGATGCTGCTGGCATCGACTTCGACGTTGAGCTTCTCGTCGATGATCGGCTGCACGCCCATGCGGCCGAACAGTTCGATCATGGTGGTAATGTCGTGCAGGTGCGGCAGGTTGCAGACGGTGACCGGAGTATCGGCCAGCAGGGTCGCGGCCAGGATCGGCAGCGCCGAGTTCTTCGCGCCGGAAATGCGGATTTCGCCATCGAGGCGGTTACCGCCGGTAATAATCAGTTTATCCATTGCAATGATCCCCCGTGGGCTCAGGAACGCTCGGCCCAGGCGGCGCGGCTGAAGAATTTCATGGTGACGGCATGGATGCTGCCATCGGCGATCCAGGCGTTCAAATGGGCGTAGACCTGCTGCTGACGCTTGACCGGGCTCTGGCCGGCCAGTTCGTCGCTGATCAGATTCAGTTGGAAATTGCACCCTTCGCCCTCGACTTCCACCTGGGTGCCGGGGAGTTTTTCCTGGAGAAGGCTCTTAACGTCTTCGGCCTGCATGCTCAACCTCAATCGGGCGCCCTACGCGCACGGTCGGCCATCATACAAAAAAGCCCTCCGCCTGCGAACCCCAGGAAGGGACGCGCAGACGGAGGGCCGCTCGTTCCGCCGGCCGGTCATTCCTGCAAAGGCAGGATCTCCAGAAGGCTGCTGACCTTGGCAATCTCCCGCATGTCTTCCGGCAACGCCCTGACGCTCAGGACCTTGCCGGCCTTGCGTGCGTCGCGCATGAAGGCCAGCAACAGGGAAATGCCCACGCTGCTGGAGCGCTCCACCGCCGAGCAGTCGACGACCAGTTCCGCCGCCTGGCTGGCGCGGATCAGCCGACCGCCCTGCTCGCGCAACGCCGGCCCGCTGCTGTAGTCGAGCACGCCGGCGAGCTGCAGTTCGCCGGCCGCTCCTTCGCGCAGGCTGGCCTGGCTCATTTCGCCCCGGCCTCTTCCGCTTTCGCGGTTTCCTTGGCCTTGGCGACCACCTCGCCCCAGCCGGCGATGGTCTTCTCGAGGTCGTTGCGGTTCTTCTGCATGGTGTCGGCGAACTGGTCGCGGAACAGCTTGCCGATGTTGATGCCGTTGATGATCACGTTGCGGACCTTCCAGCCACCGGCCAGGTTGGTCATGGTGTAGGAGACCGGATAGACCGTGCCCTTGCTGTCACGGATCTCCATGTTGACGCTGGCGCGATCGTCGCTCGGCTTGGCCGAACTAGGCAGCACGCGGATGTCCTGGTTGTCGTATTCGAGCAGCGCGTTGCCGTAGAACTGCATCAGGCTGTTCTTGAACACTTCCTCGAAGCGCTTGATTTGCTCGGGTGAGGCCTGGCGCGAGTACTTGACGGTCATCACGCTCTTGGCGATGCCTTCGGCATCGACCACCGGCCCAAGGATACGGTCGAGAGTGGCGTAGAGCTTTTGCGGATCGGCCTTGTAGGCGGCCTTGTTGGCCTTGATGTCGGAAAGCAGTTCGTCGACCGTGCCCTGCACCACCTGTTGCGGGGTCGGCGCCGCCATGGAAAGCAGCGGGAAAGCCGCCAGGAACACCAGCAGGCCGCGACGCAGAAGAGTCAGCATGGAAGAAAACCTCACTTTTTGGCTTCGTCTTTGTTAACCGAGTTCAGCAGGAACTTGCCGATCAGGTCTTCCAGCACCAGCGCCGACTGGGTGTCGTGGATGGTGCTGCCGTCCTTCAGAACGTCCTCGTCGCCGCCGACGCTGATGCCGATGTATTTCTCGCCCAGCAGGCCGGCGGTCAGGATCGACGCCGTGGAATCGACCGGCAGGTTGTTCACGTTCTGGTTGATCTCCATGGTCACGCGACCAGTGTAGCTGTCGCGATCCAGGTCGACCGCCGTCACCTTGCCGATCGTCACGCCGGCCAGGGTGACCTTGCCGCGCACGGTAACACCGGCGATGTTGTCGAAGTAGGCGTAGACCTTGTAGGTATCGCCGGCGTTGCCCACGCTCAGGCCGCTGACCCGCAGGGCCAGCAGCAACAGGGCCAGCAGGCCGGCCAGGAGGAACAGGCCGACACCGATTTCCAGGGTGCGGGTTTGCATTCAGAAATCTCCAAACATCAAAGCAGTCAGAATGAAGTCGAGCCCCAGCACCGCCAGGGAGGCATAGACCACGGTCCGGGTCGTCGCCCGGCTGATTCCTTCCGAGGTCGGCTCGCAGTCGTAGCCTTGGTAGACCGCGATCCAGGTCACCACGAAGGCGAATACGATACTTTTGATCACGCCGTTGAGCACATCCTCGGTGAACTGCACGCTGTTCTGCATGTTCGCCCAGAACGACCCCTCGTATACGCCCAGCCAGTCGACCGCGACCATCGCCCCACCCCAGATGCCGACCACGCTGAAGATCGCGGCGAGCAGCGGCATGGAGATGAAACCGGCCCACAGGCGCGGCGCGACGATGTACTTGAGCGGGTCGACACCGATCATTTCCAGGCTGGAAAGCTGTTCGGTGGCCTTCATGTTGCCGATTTCCGCGGTAAGCGCAGAGCCGGCACGGCCGGCGAACAGCAGGCCGGTCACCACCGGCCCCAGTTCGCGCAGCAGGGTCAGGGCCACCATCTGCCCGACCGCCTGCTCGGAACCATAGGAAATCAGGATGTTGTAGCCCTGCAGGGCCAGCACCATGCCAATGAACAGGCCCGAGACGACGATGATCGCCAGCGACAGCACGCCTACCGAGTAGAGTTGCTTCACCAGCAGGTGCAAACCAGTGCCTGGCGTGCGCCGGCCGAGCAGGGCGTGGCCGAGGAACAGGGTCGAGCGGCCGAGCGCGGCGACCACGTCCAGGCCGGCGCGGCCGAACAGGCGGATACGTTCGAGGGGAGAGACTCTACGCATCAGCGCTCTCCCAGCAGGTCGGCCCGGTAGTCGCGGGCCGGATAATGGAACGGAACGGGACCATCCGGGATTCCCTTGACGAACTGGCGGATACGAGGATCGTCGGTTTCCTTGAGGACGTCCGGCGTCCCGTGGCCAAGTACCCGGCCGTCGCCGACGATATAGATGTAGTCGGCGATACTGGCGGTCTCGGCCAGGTCATGGGAAACCACGATGCTGGTGATGCCGAGGGCATCGTTGAGCAGGCGGATCAGGCGCACCAGGACGCCCATGGCGATCGGATCCTGCCCCACGAACGGCTCGTCGTAGAGCAGGATCTGCGGGTCCAGGGCGATCGCCCGAGCCAGGGCGACGCGGCGCTTCATGCCGCCGGAAAGCTCGTCCGGCATCAGTTCCACGGCGCCGCGCAGGCCGACGGCCTGAAGCTTCATCAGGACGATGTCGCGGATCATCTCTTCCGGCAGCTGGGTATGCACGCGCAGCGGAAATGCGACGTTCTCGAAGACGTCGAGATCGGTGAACAGCGCCCCGCTCTGGAACAGCACGCCGAACTGCTTGCGCATGTCGAACAGGTCGCCGCGCGAAAGCTGCGGCAGGTTCTGCCCGTTGACCCAGACCTCCCCCTTCGAAGGACGCAACTGGGAGGCGATCAGCCGCAGCAACGTGGTCTTGCCGCAACCGGACGGGCCCATGATGCCGGTCACCTTTCCGCGCGGGATACGCACATCGATGTTGTCGAAAATCGCCCGCGATCCGCGCTTGAAGGTCAGGCCCTTCAACTCGACCGCGTAGGCACTATCGGTGCTCATCAGGACTCCTTGCGATGCGACCCGTCCATGCTGGACGCCTTGCCCCGTTGCAAAGGCACGCATCCCGGAGGGGTCGAATGGGCGCGGACTATAGCACTGCGGCGGGTTCTGGCCCAAGGCCTGGCACCGTGCCGTTCAGCTTGGATTCAGCTTGTTCGGAGCGTTCTCTCAGCCCTTTAGGACATATCGCACACTTCAGGTTCACTACGGACAGAAAAAAATCGCGTCGACGTCGAATATATCGACATTTATGCAGTCATAGCGCGGAGTGCAGATAACGGCGGCGTAACAGAGCATTGCAGTCCATACAACATTGCGCCGCGGGGGATGCGGACCGACTTCACAGCATGGCTGGTGTAAGCGGGGCACGCTTTCCCGTTATAATCCCGCCTTTAATCCAGGCGCCACATTCGTTGAACATGAGCCAGAACCTCGATTTCATCCATTCCGCCCAGCGCACCATCGGCCTCGAGCGCGACGCGGTAGACAGCCTGCTGGCGCGGATTGGCGACGATTTCGTCAAGGCCTGCGAACTGCTGCTGGCCGGCAAGGGCCGGGTCGTCGTCGTCGGCATGGGCAAATCCGGCCACGTCGGCAAAAAGATCGCCGCTACCCTGGCCAGCACCGGCACCCCCTCCTTCTTCGTGCATCCGGCCGAGGCCAGCCATGGCGACATGGGCATGATCACCAAGGACGACGTGGTCCTCGCCCTGTCCAACTCCGGCTCGACTGCCGAAATCGTCACCCTGTTGCCTCTGATCAAGCGCCTGGGCATCACCCTGATCAGCATGACCGGTAACCCCGAGTCGCCCCTGGCCAAGGCTGCGGAAGTGAACCTGGACGCCAGTGTCGGCCAGGAAGCCTGCCCACTGAACCTGGCCCCGACCTCCTCCACCACCGTAACCCTGGTCCTCGGCGACGCCCTGGCGATCGCCCTGCTCGAAGCCCGCGGCTTTACCGCGGAAGACTTCGCCTTCTCGCACCCGGGCGGTGCGCTGGGCCGCCGACTGCTGCTGAAGGTGGAAGACGTCATGCACGTCGGCGAAGGGCTGCCGCAGGTGCTGCTCGGCACCTCGCTGACCGGCGCGCTGATGGAAATGACCCGCAAGGGCCTGGGCATGACCGTAGTGCTCGACGAACATGGCAAGCTTGCCGGCATTTTCACCGATGGCGACCTGCGTCGCGCCCTGGATCGGGGCATCGACGTCCGCCAGGTCACCATCGACCAGGTGATGACCGTCCACGGCAAGACCGTCCGCGCCGAGATCCTCGCCGCGGAAGCCCTGAAGATCATGGAAGACAACAAGATCGGCGCACTGGTGGTGGTCGACGCGGACGACCGTCCGGTCGGCGCCCTGAACATGCACGACCTGTTGCGCGCAGGAGTGATGTAATGAGCGATACCCATTCGGCCGCGGAACTCCCGGTCCGGGCCAGCCGGATACGCCTGGCGATCTTCGACGTCGACGGCGTGCTGACCGACGGCAAGCTGTATTTCCTCGTCGACGGCAGCGAGTTCAAGACCTTCAACACCCTGGACGGACATGGCATCAAGATGCTCATCGCCTCCGGCGTGCGCACCGCCATCATCACCGGCCGCGACACTCCGGTGGTCGAACGGCGCGCGCGCAACCTGGGCATCCAGCATCTCTATCAGGGCCGGGAAGACAAGCTCGCCGTCCTCGACGAACTTCTCGGCGAACTCGGACTAGGCTATGAGCAAGTCGCCTACCTTGGCGACGACCTGCCCGATCTGCCGGTGATCCGCCGCGTCGGCCTGGGCATGGCGGTAGCCAGTGCCGACCCGTTCGTGCGCCAGCATGCCCATGGCGTCACCGCGGCCCGCGGCGGCGAAGGCGCCGCCCGCGAGTTCTGCGAACTGATCATGCGCGCCCAGGGTACGCTCGAAGCCGCCCAGAGCGCCTATCTGTAGAGCCAACCATGCCGAAGACACTACGCCAGAAACTGCTGCTCGCCCTGATCGCCCTGTTGCTGATCGTCGCGGGCTACTACTGGAACGTCGGGCTCGAGCTGTTCAACGAACAGCCGACCCGTCCCGGCCAGGACAATACCATCGACTACTATGCCGAGAATGCCCATAGCCTCCAGTACCAGGAGGACGGCAGCCTCGACTACGAGATGACCGCGGTGAAGCTGGAGCACCAGAAAGCCACGGACATCACTTTCGTCACCACCCCCGACCTGCTGCTCTTCCGTGGCAACGTGCAACCCTGGCACATCCAGAGCGCCCGCGCCGAAGTCGGACCGAAAGGCAAGGAGGTCGAACTCATCGACGACGTGCGCGTCGCACGTACCGATGCCAAGGGCCAACCAAGCATCCTGACCACCACTCGGCTGACCGTATTCCCCGACAAGAATTATGCACAGACCGAGCAAGCCGTTAAAATCGACGCGGCCAATGGAGTGACGACGGCTGTTGGAATGAAAGCGTATCTGAAAGACAGCCGGATGCACCTGCTGTCCAACGTAAGAGGTCAGCATGAGGTTCGTTAATACCCTCCCCCTTATTTTCGGTCTGACTGCCGCCCTCGGCAGCTCCATGGCCTTGGCCCTGCCTTCGGACCGCGAACAACCGATCCGCGTCCAGGCCGACAGCGCCGAACTGGACGACAAGCAGGGCGTCGCGGTCTACCGCGGCGACGTCGTGGTGACCCAGGGCAGCACCAAGCTGACCGGCAACACCGTGACCCTGAAGCAGGACAAGAACGGCGACATCGAGGTCGTGACCTCGGTCGGCAAGCCTGCCTACTACGAGCAGAAACCCGCTCCGGACAAGGACGTGACCAAGGCCTATGGCCTGACCATCCAGTACTTCGTCACGCAGAACCGGGTCGTGCTGATCGACCAGGCCAAGGTGATCCAGGAAGGCAACACCTTCGAAGGCGAGAAGATCGTCTACGACACCCAGCGCCAGATCGTCAACGCGGGTCGTGCCACCGGCTCCCAGGTGACCAGCCCGCGCCCGCGCATCGACATGGTCATCCAGCCGAAGAAAAAGGCCCAGTAATGGCAACGCTCAAAGCCCAGCACCTGGCCAAAAGCTATAAAGGCCGGCAAGTCGTCCGCGACGTCAGCATGTCCATCGATAGCGGGCAGATCGTCGGCCTGCTCGGTCCGAACGGTGCCGGCAAGACCACCTGCTTCTACATGATCGTCGGCCTGGTCCAGGCCGACCAGGGCGTGGTCCGCATCGACGAGCAGAACGTCACCCACCTGCCGATGCACGGGCGCGCCCGGGCCGGCATCGGCTACCTGCCGCAGGAAGCCTCGATCTTCCGCAAGCTGTCGGTATCCGACAACATCATGGCGATCCTCGAGACCCGCAGCGACCTCGATCGCAACGGTCGCAAGGAAGCCCTGGAAGGCCTGCTGCAGGAATTCCACATCCACCACATCCGCGACAACCTCGGCATGAGCCTGTCCGGCGGCGAACGACGCCGGGTGGAAATCGCCCGCGCCCTGGCCAGCGCGCCGAAATTCATCCTCCTCGACGAGCCCTTCGCCGGCGTGGACCCGATCTCGGTCGGCGACATCAAGCAGATCATCCATCACCTCAAGGCGAAGGGTATCGGCATCCTCATCACCGACCACAACGTCCGCGAGACCCTGGACATCTGTGAAACGGCGTATATCGTCAATGATGGGCAGTTGATCGCGGAAGGGGATGCCGAGAGCATCCTCGCCAACGACCTGGTCAAGGAAGTCTACCTGGGGCACGAGTTCCGCCTCTGAAGAAATCTCCTAGCGCGCCCTCCGGCCTCGCCGGAGCGGTTCCGCTCGCCCGCGGTTTCGCAACCACGAGTGCCGCCTGGAGCGGATGATTTATTCAGAGCAACCCTAGGCAAAGTACGAAAATTCAGGCATATAATTTGCTTCCTGGCGGTGCCGCCACCTCGGCACCCGTAGTAGTGGATGGTGCCATCCGGTACCAGCGAATAAGGTACTAAGCCCTCAGCCATGAAACCATCGCTAGTCCTCAAGATGGGCCAGCAACTGACGATGACGCCGCAGCTGCAACAGGCCATACGCCTCCTCCAGCTATCCACCCTGGACCTCCAGCAGGAAATCCAGGAAGCGCTGGAATCCAATCCCATGCTCGAACGCCAGGAAGACGGCGACGATTTCGACAACAGCGACCCTCTCGCCGATGGCGCCGAACAGGCGGCCAGCGCGCCCCAGGAGAGCCCCCTCCAGGAAAGCGCCACGCCCAGCGTCGAAAGCCTCGACGACGACCAGTGGAGCGAACGCATACCCAGCGAGTTGCCGGTGGATACCGCCTGGGAAGACATCTACCAGACCAGCGCCAGCAGCCTGCCCAGCAACGACGATGACGAGTGGGACTTCACCGCGCGCACCAGCAGCGGCGAGAGCCTGCACAGCCACCTGCTCTGGCAGGTCAACCTGGCACCGATGTCGGACACCGATCGGATGATCGCGGTGACCATCATCGATAGCATCAACAACGATGGCTACCTCGAAGAGTCCCTCGAAGAAATCCTCGCCGCCATCGATCCGGAACTGGACGTCGAGCTCGACGAAGTGGAAGTCGTGCTGCGCCGCATCCAGCAACTGGAACCCGCCGGCATCGGCGCCCGCAACCTGCGCGAGTGCCTGCTGCTGCAACTGCGCCAGTTGCCGTCCACCACGCCCTGGCTGAACGAAGCGCTGCGCCTGGTATCCGACTACCTCGACCTGCTCGGCGGCCGCGACTACAGCCAATTGATGCGGCGCATGAAGCTCAAGGAAGACGAACTGCGCCAGGTCATCGAGCTGATCCAGTGCCTGCATCCCCGGCCCGGTTCGCAGATCGAATCGAGCGAAGCCGAATACATCGTCCCCGACGTCATCGTGCGCAAGGACAACGAGCGCTGGCTGGTCGAGCTGAACCAGGAGGCGATGCCACGCCTGCGCGTCAACGCCACCTACGCCGGCATGGTCCGCCGCGCCGACAGCAGCGCCGACAATACCTTCATGCGCAACCAGTTGCAGGAAGCCCGCTGGTTCATCAAGAGCCTGCAGAGCCGCAACGAAACGCTGATGAAGGTCGCCACCCAGATCGTCGAGCACCAGCGCGGTTTCCTCGACTACGGCGAAGAAGCCATGAAGCCGCTGGTCCTGCACGACATCGCCGAAGCGGTGGGCATGCACGAATCGACCATTTCGCGGGTCACCACGCAGAAATACATGCATACGCCGCGCGGCATTTTCGAGCTGAAATATTTCTTTTCAAGTCACGTCAGTACCGCCGAAGGCGGGGAATGCTCGTCCACCGCGATCCGCGCGATCATCAAGAAACTGGTGGCCGCGGAAAATGCGAAAAAGCCATTGAGCGACAGCAAGATCGCTGGTTTACTGGAGGCACAGGGCATTCAAGTGGCTCGCCGCACCGTCGCCAAATACCGCGAATCCCTGGGCATAGCCCCTTCGAGCGAGCGCAAGCGACTGGTGTGACGTTGATCCACGCCAAGGTGTTCCGGAGGCAGGTTGCTAACCTGCCACTTACACACGGGCAACAAGGAGAACGCGGTATGCAAGTCAACATCAGTGGCCATCAACTGGATGTGACCGACGCCCTGCGCGACTATGTCGGCGAGAAACTGAGCCGTCTGGAGCGCCATTTCGACAAGATCACCAATGTTCAGGTGATCATGGAGGTCGAGAAACTGAAGCAGAAGATCGAAGCCACCCTGCGCATCGCCGGTGGCGAGATCGTAGCCAATGCGGAACATGAGGACATGTACGCGGCCATCGACCTGCTGATCGACAAACTCGACCGTCAACTGATCAAACACAAAGAGAAGTATCTCGAACGGCAGCAAGGCGTAGGCGCCCGCTGATCTCCCCTCCCCTATGATCCGACTTGAGCAAATCCTGACCCCCGGCCGTTCCCTCGTGAACGTGCCGGGCGGCAGCAAGAAACGCGTACTCGAACAAATCGCCAACCTGGTAGCCAGGGAGCTGCCGGAGTTCGACGCCCAGACCATCTTCGAAAACCTGGTGGCCCGGGAAAAACTCGGTTCCACCGGCTTCGGCAATGGCATCGCCATTCCGCACTGCCGCCTGTCTGGCTGCCAGAGCCCCATCAGCGCCGTGCTGCACCTGGATGCTCCCGTGGACTTCGACGCGCTGGACGGCGCGCCGGTCGACCTGCTCTTCGTCCTGCTGGTACCGGAGGCCGCGACCGAAGAACATCTCGAACTGCTCCGGCAGATCGCCGCCATGCTCGACCGTGCCGACGTACGCGACCGCCTGCGCAGCGCTCCCACTGCCGAAGCGCTTTATCAGATCGTGGTAGACGTACAGAACGGGCAATGACATGCGCCTGATCATCGTCAGTGGCCGCTCGGGCTCGGGCAAGAGCACCGCCCTGAACGTCCTCGAAGACAACGGCTTCTATTGCATCGACAACCTTCCCGCCAGCCTGCTTCCCGACCTGGCGCAGCGCGCCCTGTTGCACACGGAGCTACTGCAGCCACAGGTGGCGGTGTCGATCGACGCCCGCAACCTGCCCAGCCAGTTGCAGCGCTTCCCCGAACTGTTGCAGGAAGTGCGGGACAACCACATCAACTGCGATGTGCTGTATCTCGACGCCGACAACGAGACGCTGCTCAAACGATTCTCGGAAACCCGCCGGCGCCACCCGCTGACCACCGATACCCGTTCGCTGGCGGAGGCGATTGGCGACGAGAGCCAATTGCTCGGACCGATCGCCGACCTCGCCGACCTGAAGCTGGACACCACCAGCCTCAACCTCTATCAGTTGCGCGACACCATCAAACTGCGCCTGTTGAACAAGCCGGAACCCGGCACCGCGTTCCTCGTCGAATCCTTTGGCTTCAAGCGCGGCATGCCAGTCGACGCCGACCTGGTGTTCGATGTGCGCTGCCTGCCGAACCCCTACTGGAAGCCCGAGTTGCGCGATCATTCGGGGCTGGAGCCGGAAGTCCGCGAGTATCTGGCCGCCCAGCCGGACGTCGAGGAAATGTACCAGGACATCGTCGGCTACCTGAACAAATGGCTGCCGCGCTTCGCCGCCAGTAACCGCTCATATGTAACAGTTGCGATAGGCTGTACCGGCGGGCACCATCGTTCGGTCTACCTCGCCGAGCGGATTGGCGCTGCACTCAGGGATTCCCTGAAGAACGTGCAGATTCGCCACCGCGATCTCAGCAGCTAGCCCATAATAAGAAGGACAGACTCCCCAAGATGCCCGCCCTCGAGATCACCATCATCAACAAGCTCGGTCTGCACGCCCGCGCGGCGGCCAAGTTCGTCGGCGTCGCGGGGCGCTACCCTTGCCAGGTCCGGGTCGGCCGCAATCCTGAAAGCTGCGTCGACGGCAAGAGCATCATGGCCGTGATGATGCTGGCTGCCGGCAAGGGCACCAACCTGCACCTGCATACCGAAGGCGAACAGGAAGACGAGGCGTTGAACGCGCTGGTCGAACTGATCAACAACCGTTTCGACGAATGCGAGTAGCCTCTTCCCAGAGACAACGAAAAAGCCGCCAACTGGCGGCTTTTCCTTTCCGGCGATTGCGGCCGGCGTCAATTCAGCGCGGGTCGGATGAGTCCCCTAGCCCAGCGCGGTATCCAGCACCATCATCAGGCAGAAGCCGAACACCAGGCCCAGCGTAGCCTCGGCGGCATGTCCCTGGCGGTGGGACTCGGGAATGATCTCGTGGGTGACCACGAAGAGCATCGCTCCCGCCGCGGCGGCCAGCCCCCAGGGCAGGAGCAGCGCGGAGAGGCCGACCAGCCAGGCGCAGAGCACCGCGAACAGCGGCTCGACCAGGCCCGACGCGGCACCGACCAGCATCGCCTTGAAACGCGACATACCGACTCCGGCCAGCACCAGCGCCACCACCAGCCCTTCCGGCACATCCTGCAGAGCGATGCCCAGGGCGAGGCCGTTGGCCTCGTCCAGGCCGGCACCGGCCGACACGCCAACCGCCATGCCTTCGGGGATGTTGTGCAGGACGATGGCCGTGACGAACAGCAGGATGCGCGGGGGAATGCCACCGGACAGTGGCGCGCCCTCGCAACCGGGATGGACGTCCGGCATCAGCCGGCCGAGGATGAACAGCCCCATCACGCCGACCGCCAGGCCGAAGCTGACCAGGAACCCCGCGCCGAACTTCGAGTAGCCGAGGTCGCCGGCCGCGGATAGCGCCGGCATGATCAACGAGAAGGCCGTCGCCGAGAGCATCACGCCGGCACCGAAGCCCAGCAGCGCATCCGACAGGCGCGCCGGCATGGTCTTCACCACCAGCACCGGCATCGCCCCGAGAGCGGTACCGAAGGCGCAGAGCAGGCCGCCTTTCAACGCCAGCACGATGGGCGCCGGCAGGTTGAGTTCGGCCAGCAACAGCGCGTGGCGGCCGAGCAGGTAGCCGCCGCCGATGAAGATCAGCAGGCCCAGCAGGTTGCGCAGCGTCCGCCCGTTACCTTCGGCGATGCCATGGAGCAACGCCTTCATCGCCGCACCGCCAGGCTGCCGGCCAGCCATCTCGCATCACGGGTAGCATTAGGCCAGGGCTTGCGCATAGCGACGCGCGACCTCCCGCCAGTCGATCACGTTGTAGAAAGCGCCGATGTATTCCGGGCGGCGGTTCTGGTACTTCAGGTAATAGGCGTGCTCCCATACGTCCAGGCCGAGGATCGGCGTATTGCCGTTCATCAGCGGGCTGTCCTGGTTGCCGCTGCTCTCCACCAGCAAGCTGCCCTGGGGAGTCACGCTGAGCCAGGCCCAGCCGCTGCCGAAGCGGGTCAGCGCGGCCTTGGTGAACGCATCCTTGAACGCCTCGAAGCCCCCGAGCTGCTCATCGATGGCCCGCCCCAGGTCGCCATCGGGACGGCCACCGCCCTGGGGCGACATCACGGTCCAGAACAACGAGTGGTTGGCATGCCCACCGCCATTGTTGACAACCGGGGTGCGCAGCTTCTCCGGCAGACCAGCCAGTTGCCGCAGCAGGCTTTCCACCGGCTGCTCGGCATAGGGCGTGCCTTCCAGCGCGGCGTTCAGGTTGTTCACATAGGTCTGGTGGTGCTTGCTGTGGTGGATCTCCATGGTCAGCGCATCGATGTGCGGTTCCAGGGCATCGTAGGCGTAGGGCAAGGGCGGCAAGGCGTGGGGCATGGAAACTCTCCGTCAGTGATAGCGAAGTGAGGGGGGCGGAGCGAGGAACTCGGGTCGGACCTCCGCGTTCGGCGGTCCCTTGAGCAGGCGCTCGGTGCGCGGATAGGCACCGTGTTCGCCGATGAACGACAGCAGTTCGACATAGGTGCGCCGGCTGTGATGCTGGGCCGCCTGGCGCAGGGCCAACGGCAGCTTCTGGTCGGCGCTGACCCGCAACAGGCGCTCGTGGCAGGCGCAGAGGTATTCGGCGGTTTCCTCCGGTTGCTCCAGTTGCAGGTGCAAGTCGGCCAGGTTGTGATGGGAAATGACGAACGCCATCACCGCCTCGTCGGCGTCGCCCCAGCGTTCCAGCAGCACCTGGGCCAGGGCCAGGGCATGGAGGTAGTGCTCACGCGCATCGATCAATGCGCCGGTGACGAAACAGCGGTTGCCCTGTTCGATCGTTCGTTGCCAATGACGCATGGCGGTACCTCCAGTGGTGGGGCGGCCTCAGAGGCCGCCAGCCGTGAGTTTTTCCGGATCCAGCAACACCTCCAGGCGCGCACGGTCCAGATCGGTGTTTTCCAGCGCCACATCGATGATCGGCCGTCCCTCGCGATAGGCCTGCTTGGCGATTTCCGCAGCCTTCTGGTAGCCGATGATCGGGTTCAGCGCAGTGACCAGGATCGGGTTGCGCGCCAACGCCTCGCTGAGCTTGCCCTGGTTGACCTTGAAGCTGGCGATGGCCTTGTCCGCCAGCAGCCGGCTGACGTTGGCCAGCAACTGGATGCTGTGCAACAGGTTATCCGCCACCAGCGGCAGCATCACGTTCAGTTCGAAGTTGCCCGATTGGCCGGCGACGGCAATGGCGGCGTCATTGCCGATCACCTGGGCGGCGACCATCGCGGTGGCCTCCGGGATCACCGGGTTGACCTTGCCGGGCATGATCGAGGAACCTGGTTGCAGCGCTTCCAGCTCGATCTCGCCGAGCCCGGCAAGCGGCCCGGAGTTCATCCAGCGCAGGTCGTTGGCCAGCTTCATCAGGGTCACGGCCAGGGTCTTCAACTGGCCGGACGCAGCGACCGCGGTGTCCTGCGAACCGATCAGGGCGAAGAAGTCGTCGCCGGGGCGGAACGCCAGCCCGGTCAGGTCGTTCAGCTCCTGGCTGAAACGTTCGGCGAACCGAGGATGGGCGTTGATCCCGGTGCCCACCGCGGTGCCGCCCTGTGCCAACTGCTGCAAGGCAGGAAGTACGCTCTCGATGTGCACGCCGGCCTGTCGCACCTGCTGCGCCCAGCCACCGAGCACCTGGCTCATGCGTACCGGCATCGCATCCATCAGGTGGGTGCGGCCGGTCTTCACATAGGCATGCACTTCGCCGGCCTTGCTCTGGATAGTCTGCTCCAGGTGGCGCAGCGCCGGCAGCAGGCGTTCGCTGATCTCGAGGGCGGCACTGATGTGGATGGTCGAGGGAATGATGTCGTTGCTGCTCTGCCCGCAGTTCACATGGTCGTTCGGATTGACCTTGCCGCCCAGGCGACGACTGGCCAGGGTCGCCACCACTTCGTTGGCGTTCATGTTGGAACTGGTGCCGGAGCCGGTCTGGAACACATCCACCGGGAAATGCTGCATGAAGTCCTCCTGCAGCAGTTGCAGGCAGGTCTCGGCGATCGCCTCGCCCATCGGTGCATCCAGTTGCTGCAGGGAGACGTTCGCCCGCGCCGCCGCGGCCTTGGCCAGCAGCAGGGCGCGGACGAAGGCCTGGGGCATGCGTTGGCCGCTGACCGGGAAGTTGTTCACCGCGCGCTGGGTCTGGGCGCCATAGAGGGCGGTCGCCGGGACCGCCAGTTCGCCCATGCTGTCGCGTTCGATGCGGGTGTCAGTCATCTTGGTTTCCTTGTTGCGGGTGATCGAAGCTCATCGACGGCGCCAGGTCCTGCCTGGCCATTCGTACGGAGAGCTTGCGCAGCCGGCGTCGCTGGCTGCCGTTGGTGGTCAGTCGCTGAAGTTCGCAGAGGGGCCGGTAGGCGTAGTCGAGGCAGAGGCTGCGCCAGTGCCAGGGCAATATCGGATCGCGACCGGTATCGAGCAGGAGGTTGTAGGCTTTCTCGAACAGCGGCCAGGCGGCCACACCTTCCCAACCGGCGAGATAGCGCGCCTCGCCGAGGTACTGGTCGAGCAGGCGCGGTTCGTCGGGATCGAGCGCGCAGCGGATCTGCGTGCCCAGCCAGTACCAGTGATCCAATGCTTGCGGGTCGTGCGCCTCGAAGGACATGGCAACCTCACCAGACGATAATGAGATTGATTATTGTTTTCTTCTTAGCAAAAGACAAGCATGGTCCCCATAGAGGCGGACAATTGAACAGGCGGAAACGAAAACGCCAGCGACGAGCGCTGGCGTTTTATAGAGGGAAACCCGGCCTCAGCGCCCGGCCACCATCATCGACTCGACCAGTACAGAACCGGTATGCAGGTTGCCGCGCCGTTCGATGTCCTTGCCGACCGCGACGATACGGCGGAACAGGTCGCGCAGGTTGGCGGCGATGGTGACTTCCTGGACCGGGAACTGGATCTCGCCGTTCTCGACCCAGTAGCCGGCGGCGCCGCGGGAATAATCGCCGGTCACCAGGTTGACGCCCTGCCCCATCAACTCGGTGACCAGCAGGCCACGCCCCATCCTGCGTATGAGAGCGGCCTGGTCCTCGTCGCCATGGCTGACGAACAGGTTATGCACGCCGCCGGCGTTGGCCGTGCTCGGCAGGCCGAGCTTGCGCCCGGAATAGGTGCCCAGGACATAGGACACCAGTTCGCCGTTCTCGACGAATGGCTTGGCGTAGGTGGCCAGGCCGTCGCTATCGAAGCTGGCGCTGCCGAGCGCGCCGACCAGGTGCGGCCGCTCGTCGATGCTCAGCCACTCGGGAAACAGGCGCTGGCCCAGCGCGCCTTCGAGGAAGGATGACTTGCGATACAGGCTGCCGCCTGAGATCGCCCCGAGGAAATGGCCGAACAGGCCAACAGCGATTTCCGGAGCGAACAGCACCGGCACTTCGGCGGTCTGCACCGGCCGCGCGCCCAGTCGGCTGGCGGCGCGCTCGGCGGCGCGCCGGCCGATCGACTCGGCGCTGGCCAAGGCCTCGCCACGGCGGTTGACGTCATACCAATAGTCACGCTGCATCTGTCCTTCGCCCTCGGCGATCATCACGCAGCTGAGGCTGTGCCGGGTGCTGGCGTAACCACCGATGAAACCGTGGCTGTTACCGTATACCCGGCAACCCTGGTGGGTATTCAGGGTAGTGCCGTCGGCCTTGGTCACCCGCTTGTCGGCGGCGAACGCCGCTGCCTCGCAAGCCAGGGCTCGTTCCACAGCCTGCTCGGGACTCAGGCTCCATGGATGATAGAGGTCCAGCTCGGGCAACTCGCGGGCCATCAACGCGGCATCGGCGAGACCGGCGCATTCGTCCTCGGAGGTATGGCGGGCGATCGCCAGCGCCGCCGCCACCGTCTCGCGGATGGCCGCCTCGCCGGTCGCCGAGGTGCTCGCCGAGCCCTTGCGCTGGCCTGCGTAGAGGGTGATGCCGAAACCTTGGTCACGGTTGAACTCGACGGTTTCCACCTCGCCCTGGCGCACGCTGGTGGACAGGCCCTGCTCCAGCGACACCGCCACTTCGCAGGCACTGGCGCCCTGGCGGCGGGCCTCGGCGATGATCTGCTCGACCTGCTCGCGAAGGTCCGGAAGCACGGAGGGACCGACTGCCGCGGCATGTAGACTCATCTGTTGACTCTCCTGTTGACGTGGCCGCCCACGCGGCCGGGCCGGACAAGCGGCCCCTGACTCGTTATCATGGCGGCGTTTTCCACTGGACCACCACCATGGCTGAATTTCACGACGACGACTCGCAATTCGAAGAGAAGAGCAAGTCGCAGATCAAACGCGAGCTGCATGCCCTGCAGGACCTCGGCGAGCGCCTGACCACCCTGCAACCGCAGTTGCTGGAGCGCCTGCCGCTCACCGACCCGCTACGCAAGGCGCTGCTCGAGGCGCCGAAGCACAAGGCGCACATCGCCCGCAAACGGCATATCCAGTACATCGGCAAACTGATGCGCGACCAGGACGTGGACGCCATCGTCGCCCTCATCGACCAGGTGGACTCCTCCACCCGCCAGTACAACGAACGTTTCCATGCCCTCGAACGTTGGCGCGACCAGTTGATCGCCGGCGGCGACGCAGCGCTCGACGCCTTCGTCGGGGAGTTCCCCGAGTGCGATCGCCAGCACCTGCGCGGCCTGGTCCGCCACGCCCAGCACGAGGCCGCGCACAACAAACCGCCGGCCGCCGCACGCAAAGTGTTCAAGTACATCCGCGAACTGGACGAAACCAAGCGCGGCCTGCGCTAGGTTTCGCCGCGCCGGCGCCCGGGCCATGCCTCAGGCGCCGGTGCCGCCGACGGTGATCGCATCGATCTTCAGGGTCGGCTGGCCGACGCCGACCGGCACCGACTGACCGTCCTTCCCGCAGGTTCCCACGCCACTGTCCAGGGCCAGGTCGTTGCCGACCATGGACACCCGGCTCATCGCTTCCGGACCGTTGCCGATCAGGGTGGCGCCTTTCACCGGGGTGGTGATCCTGCCGTTCTCGATCAGGTAGGCCTCGCTGGTGGAGAACACGAACTTGCCGCTGGTGATATCGACCTGGCCACCGCCGAGGTTGGCGCAGTAGATACCCTTCTCCACCGAGGCGATGATTTCCTGCGGATCGCTCTCGCCGGCCAGCATGTAGGTGTTGGTCATGCGTGGCATCGGCAGGTGCGCGTAGGACTCGCGGCGGCCGTTACCGGTGCGCGCCACACCCATCAGGCGGGCGTTGAGCTTGTCCTGCATGTAGCCCTTGAGCACGCCGTTCTCGATCAGCACGTTGCAGTTGCTCGGCGTGCCTTCGTCATCCACGCTCAGCGAGCCGCGACGCCCGGCCAGGGTGCCGTCGTCGACGATGGTGCACAGGCTCGAGGCGACCTTTTCGCCGACCCGGCCGCTGTAGGCGGAGCTGCCCTTGCGGTTGAAGTCGCCCTCCAGGCCGTGGCCGACCGCTTCGTGGAGCAGGACCCCGGACCAACCCGCGCCCATCACCACCGGCAGGGTGCCGGCCGGCGCGGGAATCGCCTCGAGGTTGACCAGTGCCTGGCGCAGGGCCTCGCGGGCGTAGCCCATGGCACGATCCTCCTGGAGGAAATAGCGATAGTCGGTGCGACCGCCGCCGCCGTGGCCGCCGCGTTCGCGTCGGCCGTTCTGTTCGACGATCACGCTGACGTTGAAACGCACCAGCGGACGAATGTCGGCGGCCAGCGAACCGTCGCTGGCCGCTACCAGGATCTGCTCCCAGACGCCGGCCATGCTCACCGTGACCTGCTGGATGCGGGGATCGAGCGCACGGGTAGCGGCGTCGATCTGCTTCAGCAACTCGACCTTCTCGGCACGGCTGAGCACGTCCAGCGGGTTCTCGCCGGCGTACAGGCGAGCCGGCACCACGGCCTTGAACGCCTGCACGCTGCCGTTCTGTCCCGCACGGGAAATCGAACGGGCCGCCACCGCGGCCTGTTTCAACGCCTCGGCGGTGATCGCATTGCTATAGGCGAAGCCGGTCTTCTCGCCCGACTGCGCGCGTACCCCGACACCCTGGTCGAGATTGAAGCTGCCTTCCTTGACGATGCCGTCCTCGAGCATCCACGACTCGGAGACCTGACTCTGGAAATATAGGTCGGCGGCATCGATGCCCGGGCCGTTCAGTTCATGAAGAATGCCGGGCAGGCTGTCCAGTTCCAGACCACCGGGGGCCAGCAATTGCTGGCTGACGGATGACAACAACTCGCTCATATTCACTCCGTACGCGCCGGCCGCGGTTCGGCCGGCGGGAAAAATCGTCTGTGCGCCACCACCGGCATGCGCCGGCGGATATCCGCCTGTTCTGCGGCGTCGCGCACCGCCAGCAGCACCGCTTCGCCCTGCGGCCGCTCGGCCAGGACCCGGCCCCAGGGATCGACGATGGCCGAATGGCCGAACGTCTCCCGGCCCCGTGGGTGAACGCCACCCTGTCCGGCCGCCAGCAGGTAGCACTGGGTCTCGATGGCACGGGCGCGGACCAGTACCTGCCAGTGCGCCGCGCCGGTCACCGCGGTGAACGCCGACGGCGCCGTGATCAGTTCCGCGCCGGCCTCGCGCAGGGCGGTATAGAGCTCCGGAAAACGCAGGTCGTAGCAGACCGTCAGGCCGAGGCGGCCGACCGGCGTATCCGCCACCACGATCTTCTGACCGAAAGCATAGTCGTCGGATTCACGATAGCGGCCCCGCGCATCGGCTACATCCACATCGAACAGGTGCAGCTTGTCGTAGCGGGCGACCCGCTCTCCGTGCTCGTCGATCAGCAGCGAACAGGCATTCGCCTTCGCCTCGGGTTGCCCATCCGGCGGCAGCGGCAACGTTCCGGCGACTATCCACAACCTGAGGTCGCGAGCGGCGGAATTCAACCACGGCAGGATAGGCCCGTTCCCCCGCGCCTCGGCGCGCCCCAGTTCGGCCAGGTCGCGCCGGCCCATGGCGGCGAAGTTTTCCGGTAGCACGGCGAGCCGCGCCCCGCCCTCGGCGGCCTGTTCCAGCAAGCGACGGGCGGCGGCCAGGTTGGCCGTCACGTCGTCCTGGCTGACCATCTGGATCACGGCAATGGACATGGTTCCTCCTTGCGGACGAAAGCGCCGCGTCGCAGCACCGGGCGCCGCTCAGCGGGGCTTCTCGAATGGCTTGTCGAAGCTGATCTTCGGATCCTGCCAGGGGCCCTTGACGCTGTATTGCACGCTGGCGAAGCGCGAGACCCGGTCGCCGAGCAACTTGTCGACGACGAAGACCGCGCCGCCGACCGCCGGACCGCCGACTATCAGTGCCGCCAGGGTCAGGTTGTTGGTCAATGGCAAGGTCACCAGCAGCTTGGCGTCGATCCGATCGTGAGCCAGGTCCAGGGTACCGTTCAACTCCAGGTTGCTCGACGGTCCTTCCAGCTTCAGCGGCTCGCGGGTGACGTAGACGCCGTCGGTGGCGGAGAGAACCCCCTTCACCCGGTCATAGCTCAGTCCCTTGCCGAGGATGTCCGAGAAATCCAGGCGCAGCCGGCGGTTGATCGCGTTGAAATTGAGCAGGCCAAACACTCGCAGCGCCTGGGCGCTGCCTTCGACCTCGACGAACTGCCCCTTGCGCAGCGATGCATCCATGCTGCCGCTGAAGCGCTTCAGGGCCATGTAGGCCGGCGATCCCGGCCACTGGCCGTTGATATCCATGCGGAAACGTTCGCTGGTGGCACTCGGCGCGAAATTCCAGGCCTTGAGCACATCCGCCAGGTTCTTGCCCTCGATCCGGCCCTGATAGGTGCTGCGGGTATTGCCCGGACTGCCGTCCCAACGCAGGCTGCCGTTGACGTGCAGGCCACGCAGGTCGAGGTCCAGGTCGTTGAACGCCACGCCGTTGCTGCCCGGCCGTACCTTCAGGCTCCAGGCGCCCAGCGGCTGGCCGCCGAGGGCGACCTGGCCGATCTTCACGTCTACCGCCGGCAGGCTGCGCGGATCGACGGCGGCCAGCGGGTCCGAGTCCTCCACCTTGTTCTCGTCGGGAAGGGTCGACTTCGGCAGGTTCAGGCGGTCCAGATCGACCACGATCGGCGCGCCCCTGGCATCCGGCAGGACCAGGCGCCCCGATGCGAGGTCGCTGACCAGCACCAGTTGCCAGGCCCGCTCCTGGCGGGCCAGGTCGACGGTCAGGTTCTTCAGCTCCTGGCCGAAGCCCTTGAAGCTGTCGATGCGCAGGTCGGCGCCGCGCAGCAGGCCCGCAGCGCTACTGGCGGCCTGGTCGCCGTTGCCGTAGCGCTTCAGGGTGGCCTGCCAGGCGTCCCAGTCCAGTTCCGCCAGACGCCCGCGCACCCGCAGCCCCTGTGCCGAGGGCAGCAACGCCGGGTCACCGCCCAGGCGCAGGGCGCCGCGTCCGTTCAGCGGCTTGTCCGCCGGGGCCGCATAGGCCAGGCTGGCGAGGCCGTCGTAACGCGCCCAGTAACGTCGTTCGGCGCCATCCAGGGTCATCCGCCATTGGGTCGGCCGCGCCTGGGCGGCCGTCTTGCCGAACGGCGCCGGCAGGTCGACGACGGCGCCCTTGAGATCCGAATCGATCTGCAATTGGCTGTCCTTGCCATCCAGCAGCAGGTTGAGCTGGAACGGCAGGCGTCCCGAGACCGGCAACGGACGCTGGCCAGCGCCGAGCCAGTCGCTCAGCGACTTGACCGCCACCTGGCCGTTGAGCAGCAAGCGCGTGCGCGCATCGCCGCGCCCCTCGGCGACGATCCGCCCGCGTACCTCGCTGCCCAGCACCCGGGCCTGCACCGCCGGGGCGCTCAGGCCCTTGGCCAGGTCGAAACGGAAGTCGCCCTTCACTTCGCTCATATCCAGCTTCGGACTGGGCATCTTCAGGGTCGCGCCCACGGTGGAGAAATCCACGACCACCCCGGTCTTGCCGGCCTCGTCGTGGTCCAGCGGAATATCCAGCTTCAGGTGGCCCTGCAAGGGCCCATCGCCCTCCCAGCCGGCGAAGATCTTGCGGGTCGGGATCGGCGCTTCCTGGAGCAGCTTGATGCCGTCCTTCAGGTTACTGTCGACGGCCCCATCCACATACAGGTGCGGCGTCTGTCCCGGACGGCCGAGGG
The DNA here is from genome assembly GCF_001815235.1 of Pseudomonas sp. HMSC065H01. Taxonomy (NCBI): domain Bacteria; kingdom Pseudomonadati; phylum Pseudomonadota; class Gammaproteobacteria; order Pseudomonadales; family Pseudomonadaceae; genus Pseudomonas; species Pseudomonas sp. HMSC065H01. The sequence goes on from NZ_KV819908.1 coordinate 167,782, forward strand.
GAATGTCGACCTTGACGTCGCTGACCCGGGAATTCAGCAGATTCCCGCTGGAGGCCAGCACGCGGACTCCGGAATCCTCGACGAACACCTCGCCGACCGTTTTGCTCAGGACGGGCCAGCCGGGCTGGTAGGCCAGCTCGCCGTCGCGGACCTTGAAGTAGAGGTTCATGACGTGGGCTTCGGCCGCCGCGCCGCGGTTCAGCGAGCCCTGCCACTGGAAGTAGCCCTGCTCGACATGGCCACTGCGGATCGCCGTCTTCAACCAGTTCGCCAGGCTTTTGTTCATTCCCGGCAACTGGGTCGGCAGGTACTTGGCGGTGAAGCGCGCGTCGCCGTCGCTGAGGCCGACCTGCAGGTCCATGTAGTCTTCAGCGCCGGGATCGCGCATCAGGCGGATCAGCATGTCGCCGGCCAGGCGGCCCTCCTCGCCCTCGACCCGCATCAGGTGGCTGCCGAGGGTGAAGGCGCGGTCGTCCAGGCTCCAGAACATCCGCGTGCGAGCCTCGCGGTAGCGCCACGGCTCGGGAAACACCTTGGCCAGGTGCAGCATGAAATCCTGCGCCGATGCGTCGAGCTGGCCTCCAGCCAGGGTGCCGGTCAAGGTGCCGCTGACATTTTCCACTGCCGGAACCTCATGGAACGCCGAGATACCGACCTTTTCCAGGTTGGTCGCGTAGCTGACCCGCTCGGGCACCTCTCGCTGCGGCCAGAAATCGGCGTTCAGGTTGTGCAGGATGCCCTTCGGCTTCAGGCCCGCCACCCACTCCGCCGCCGCGTCCGGCAGCGGCGCCAGCGCTTCTATCGCCGGCACCAGGGGCGTCAGGTCGACGCGGTCGGCCTGCAGCTTCCAGTGTGGCTCGTTGTTCTGCTGGTCGCGACGCAACAGCAACTCCACCTCGCCCCAGCGCTGCTCGCCGAAATTCGCCGCCAGGTCGCCGACCCGAACCTTCCAGCCCTGCGCTTCGCGATCGAAGAACAGGTTCATGCCCAGGTCGTTGATTTCCACCGGCTTGCGCGCGGCATACGACGCCTTCAACTGCGGCGCCAGCAGCCGTGCCACCAGCCGTTGCGCCTTGCCGTCGCGCCAGTCGAACCAGAAGTCGCCGCCGGCCTTGGCCCGGACGATCGTCCATTCCTGGGTCAGACCGGCCGGCAACCATTGCGCCCAGTCGCTCTGCGGCAGGCTGAGATAGAACCTGGCGCTGCTGCGCGGCCAGTCCTCGCTGTCGATCCGCCCTTCGGCGTGCAGCGCCAGGGGTTGGCCATCCGGCAGTTGCAGGCGGGCATCGAGACTCTGCCCACCGACCGATGAACTGCGCAGGGTCGCGCCGACCGCGCTGAGCGACAGCGCTGCGCTTCCCCGCGGCGCCACCTCCAGTTGACTGTCCAGCAGCGAGATGCGTTGGGTCTGCAGCAGGAATTGCAGGAGTTTCCGGGGATCGCTGGGCTTGTCGCTGTGCGGCAGGCCATCCAGGCTCCACTGGCCATCCTCGCCTTCGCGCAGGGTCAGCTTGAGTCCCTCCAGCTCCAGGCTGCCGATCCGCACCTGGCGCGCCAGCAGGCTGCCGAGCAGGTCCGGCGCCAGCCGCACCCGCGCCAGGCGCAGACTCTGTTCGCCGTCGCCGACCTGAATGTCGCGCGCTACCACCAGAGGCTCGAAGCCGCGCCAGGAGCCCGTCAGTTCGGCAATCCGCACCGGTATGCCGAGTTGCTTGCCAGCTTCGTCCTCCAGCTGCTGGCGGTATTCGGCCACCAGCGGCACCAGTTGCCGGCCAAGGCTGACGTACAGCGCCAGCAGCACCAGTACCAGGGCGCACAGACCCAGGACGATCCGTAGCAGTCGCGTTCCGAGGCTTCCCACATCCGCCATTTCAGCCATACGCCTCAGAGCAGGACCACGTCATATTGCTCCTGCGAGTACATCGCCTCGACCTGGAACTTGATGGTGCGGCCGATGAACGCTTCGAGATCGGCGACGTTACCCGACTCCTCGTCGAGCAGCCGGTCCACCACCTTCTGGTTGGCCAGCACCAGGTAGGAGTCGGCCTGGTAGGCACGTGCCTCGCGGAGAATCTCGCGGAAAATCTCGTAGCAGGTGGTTTCCGCAGTCTTCAGCATGCCGCGTCCCTGGCAGCAGGGGCACGGCTCGCAGAGGATCTGCACCAGGCTTTCGCGGGTGCGCTTGCGGGTCATCTGCACCAGGCCCAACTCGGTGATGCCGATGATGTTGGTCTTCGCGTGGTCGCGCTCCAGTTGCTTCTCCAGGGTGCGCAGGACCTGCCGGCGATGCTCCTCGTCCTCCATGTCGATGAAGTCGATGATGATGATCCCGCCCAGGTTGCGCAGGCGCAGTTGGCGGGCGATCGCGGTGGCCGCCTCGAGGTTGGTCTTGAAGATGGTTTCCTCGAGGTTGCGATGGCCGACGAAGGCGCCGGTGTTCACGTCGATGGTGGTCATCGCCTCGGTCGGATCGACGATCAGGTAGCCGCCGGACTTCAGCAGTACCTTGCGCTCCAGGGCTTTCTGGATTTCGTCCTCGACGCCGTAGAGATCGAAGATCGGTCGCTCGCCCGGGTAGTGTTCGAGGCGATCGGAAATCTCCGGCATCAATTCTTCGACGAAGGAAGTGATCTTCTGGAAGTTCTCTCGCGAGTCGATGCGGATCTTCTCGATCCGCGGGTTCACCAGGTCGCGCAGGGTACGGATCGCCAGGGACAGGTCTTCGTAGATCACCGAAGGCGCGCCGACGGTCTGGATCTGCGCGGCGATCTGGTCCCATAGCCGGCGAAGGTAGCGGATGTCGGCGAGAATCTCGTCCTCGCCCGCGCCTTCCGCGGCGGTGCGCAGGATGAAGCCGCCCTGCCCCTCGATGCCTTCCGCCGCCACGCAGTCGGCCACCACCTTCTTCAGGCGCTCGCGCTCGACTTCGTCCTCGATCCGCAGGGATATCCCGACATGACTGGTGCGCGGCATGTACACCAGATAGCGCGAAGGAATCGACAGGTGGGTGGTCAGCCGTGCGCCCTTGGTGCCGATCGGATCCTTGGTCACCTGCACCACCAGCGCCTGCCCCTCATGGACCAGGGCACTGATGCTTTCCACGGCACTGCCTTCGCGATTGGATATCTCGGCGGCATGGATGAACGCCGCACGTTCCAGGCCGATGTCGACGAACGCCGCCTGCATCCCCGGCAGTACCCGTACCACCCGCCCCTTGTAGATATTGCCGACGATGCCGCGCCGCTGGGTGCGTTCGACATGCACTTCCTGCAGGACGCCGTTTTCCACCACCGCCACGCGCGACTCCATCGGCGTGATATTGATCAGGATCTCTTCGCTCATGCGTCCACTGTCCTTATTTCGGCGCGTTAGGCGTTACGGCGGGTTGCCACCCACGGGCTGCCAGCAAGGGATGCCGAATTCCCTCAACAGTTCCGCAGTTTCACACAAAGGCAGCCCGACCACCGCACTGTAACTGCCTTCGATGCGGCTGACGAATATCGCCCCGAGGCCCTGGATCGCATATCCGCCCGCCTTGTCCGCCGGCTCGCCGCTCTGCCAGTAGCGCAGCGCTTCTTCCGGGGCGATCTGGCGGAAACGCACCCGGCACTCCACTACCCGCGCCTCGACGCCGCCAGCGGCGGCCAGGGCCACGGCGGTGAGAACCTGGTGTTCGCGCCCGGACAGCGCAGCCAGCATGGCCAGCCCCTCGGCCTGGTCCACGGGCTTGCCGAGAATTCGCCCGTCGATCACCACCGAGGTATCCGCGCCCAGGACATAACCGTCCTCGCCGCGCCCTTCCAGCATAGCCAGCCCGGCGGCCGCCTTGCCGCGCGCCAGGCGCTCGACGTAGGCGGCGGGCGCTTCGTTCGGCAAGGGGGACTCGTCGATAGCGGTGGCGAGCACGGACAGCGGAACGCCGATCTGGGTCAGCAGTTCACGGCGACGGGGCGAGGCGGAGGCGAGATACAGCGACGGCATGGAGGCTCCCGGGAAACGCGTCGGGCGATGCGCCGATCACCCGTTTCGAAGAATGACGTATCCGCCGCAGCATAGCTGCGAAGCGGACCTACCTCACGTTGAGACGCAGACGGACGAACTGCAGCAGGGCGTACACCCAGGGCCAGAGCAGCGCGCTGACCAGGGCCGGAAGCAGGAAGGTCAGGGTCGGCGGGCGATTGCCGGTCAGGGCGTTGAGCCAGAGCTGGAGCAGCTGCGCCAGGCCGTAGACCACCACCAGCACCAGGCACTGCTGCCAGGCCGGGAACATGCGCAGGCGCTGGTGCAGGGACAGCACGAGGAAGGTGATCAGGCCGAGGATCAGCGCGTTCTGCCCGAGCAGGTTGCCGTAGAGCACATCCTGGGCCAGGCCGAGCAGCCAGGCGGTGACCATCCCGACGCGCTCGGGCAGCAGCAACACCCAGTAGGTCAGCAGCATCGCCAGCCACAGCGGGCGGCCGATCTCGGTGAAGGTAGGCATCGGCGCTACGGCCAGCACCAGCCCGACCAGCAGGCTCAGCCAGATCACCCAGACATTGTTCGAACCCTGGGTCGCGCGAGCCATCAGCGGCGCCCCCCGTTGGCCGCCGGAGCGGCAGGCTGCGTGGGAGCTGGCGCGGGCGCGGCGGCGGGCTGCTGCGCAGCGCCCTGGGCTGCCGGGGTGGCCGGCGACGGCGCGGCGGCCGGTTGCGCGGCAGGCTGGGGCGCCTGGGCGCCGGCGGCGGCTTTCTTGTCCGCCTCTTCCTGGGCCTCGGCGGCGTCGTTGGCGCGCTGTTCCGGGGTGCGGCTGTCGCTGAACACCAGCAGCACGTAGCGGCTACGGTTCATCTTCGCGGTCGGCACCGCGCGCACCACGGCGAACGGCTGGCCGGAATCGTGGATCACTTCCTTGACCGTGGCCACCGGATAGCCGGCGGGGAAGCGTTGCCCCAGGCCGGAGCTGACCAGTAGGTCGCCTTCCTTGATGTCGGCGGTGTCGGCGACGTAGCGCAATTCCAGGCGCTCGGGATTGCCGGTGCCGACGGCGATGGCGCGCAGGCCGTTGCGATTGACCTGCACCGGGATACTGTGGGTGGTGTCGGTGAGCAGCAGGACCCGCGCGGTATAGGGCATCACCTCGACCACCTGGCCCATCAGGCCGCTGGCATCGAGCACCGGCTGGCCGACGAAGACGCCGTCGTTCTCGCCCTTGTCGATCATGATGCGTTGGGTGAAGGGGTTCGGATCGACGCCGATCAGCTCGCTGACCAGTACCTTGTCGTCGACCAGCGCGGCGGAATTGAGCAGCTCGCGCAGGCGCACGTTCTGCTCGGTGAGCGCGGCGAGTTTCTGCACCCGGCGCTGCATCAGCAGGGACTCGGCCTTGAGGCGTTCGTTCTCGGCGATCAGCTCGCTACGGCTGCTGAACTGGTCGCGCACGCCTTCCCAGGCGCGCACCGGCATTTCCGCCAGGCCGTAGAAAGGCGTGAGCACCATCCCCAGCTTGCTACGGACGGGCTCCAGATAGTCGAACCGGGCGTCCACCACCATCAGGCTGACCGACAGCACGGCCAGCACCAACAGGCGAACGCCCAGCGACGGGCCTTTGGAGAATAGCGGTTTGATGATCCGCTCCTAGGCGACGATGCTCGCCACCTTACTCGGTGGAGAGCAGGTCCATGGAGTGGCGGTCCATCATCTCCAGCGCACGGCCACCGCCGCGAGCCACGCAGGTCAGCGGCTCCTCGGCGACGATCACCGGCAGGCCGGTTTCCTGTGCCAGCAGCTTGTCCAGGTCGCGCAGCAGCGCGCCACCGCCGGTCAACACCAGGCCGCGCTCGGCGATATCCGAGGCCAGCTCCGGCGGCGATTGCTCGAGGGCGCTCTTGACCGCCTGGACGATGGTCGCCAGGGACTCCTGCAGGGCCTCGAGGACCTCGTTGGAGTTCAGGGTGAAGCTGCGCGGTACGCCTTCGGCCAGGTTGCGGCCGCGGACGTCGACTTCGCGAACGTCGCCGCCCGGGAAGGCGGTGCCGATCTCCTGCTTGATGCGCTCGGCGGTGGATTCGCCGATCAGGCTGCCGTAGTTGCGGCGCACGTAGGTGACGATGGCTTCGTCGAAGCGGTCGCCGCCGACGCGGACGGATTCGGCGTAGACAACACCGTTGAGGGAAATCAGGGCGATCTCGGTAGTGCCGCCGCCGATGTCTACGACCATCGAGCCGCGGGCCTCCTCGACCGGCAGGCCGGCGCCGATGGCGGCAGCCATCGGCTCTTCGATCAGGAACACCTCGCGGGCGCCGGCGCCCAGGGCGGATTCGCGGATGGCCCGGCGCTCAACCTGGGTGGACTTGCACGGCACGCAGATCAGCACGCGTGGGCTGGGCTGCAGGAAGCTGTTCTCGTGGACCTTGTTGATGAAGTACTGCAGCATCTTCTCGCAGACGCTGAAATCCGCGATCACGCCGTCTTTCATCGGACGGATGGCGGCGATGTTGCCCGGGGTACGGCCGAGCATGCGCTTGGCCTCGGTGCCCACGGCGACGACGCTCTTCTGGCTGCCATGGCTGCGAATGGCGACCACGGACGGTTCGTTCAGGACGATGCCGCGCTCGCGCACATAAATAAGGGTATTGGCAGTACCCAGGTCGATCGACAGATCGCTGGAAAACATGCCACGCAATTTTTTGAACATGGGAAAGAAACCCTAGGCGAAGCGTGGGTGAAAAATACGCGGGTAAAAAAGTGCGGCAAACTCTAACAACGACGGGGATTTTGGGCAAGGCGGGCAATATGCTAAATTGCAGGCTTTTCCCGGCCCCACAAGGCCCGTCCAGGCGGAATTAGACCGCCGACCGCGGCATCCGTTCCCTGCCTTATATAACGCATGGCGCCCCGCCGCCCTTCCAAGGCCGCTTTTGCTGGAGACTCCCGATGGCGCTTGAACGCTCCGACGTGGAAAAAATCGCCCATCTCGCCCGCCTGGGCCTGAGCGAGGCCGATCTTCCGCGCACCACCGAGACCCTGAACAACATCCTCGGCCTGATCGACCAGATGCAGGCGGTCGACACCAGCGGCGTCGAACCGCTCGCCCATCCGCTGGAAGCCACCCAGCGCCTGCGCCCGGACGCGGTCACCGAGACCGATCACCGCGACGCCTACCAGACCATCGCCCCCGCCGTGGAAGAAGGTCTGTACCTGGTTCCGAAAGTCATCGAGTCATAAGGACGCGGACACATGCTGCATCAATTGACCCTCGCCGAGATCGCCCGCGCCCTCGCCGACAAGCAATTTTCCGCCGAAGAGCTGACCCGCACCCTGCTCGGTCGCATCCGGCAGCTGGATCCCCAGCTCAACAGTTTCATCAGCATCACCGACGACCTGGCCATCGCCCAGGCCAAGGCAGCCGACGAACGGCGCGCCAACGGCGAGAACGGCGCCCTGCTCGGCGCGCCGATCGCCCACAAGGACCTGTTCTGCACCCAGGGCGTACGCACCAGCTGCGGTTCGAAGATGCTCGACAACTTCGTCTCGCCCTACGACGCCACCGTGGTCGAGAAGCTCACCGCCGCCGGCGCCGTTACCCTCGGCAAGCTGAACATGGATGAATTCGCCATGGGCTCGTCGAACCAGTCCAGCCACTACGGCGCGGTGAAGAACCCCTGGAGCCTCGACCGCGTGCCGGGCGGCTCCTCCGGCGGTTCCGCCGCGGCAGTCGCCGCGCGCCTGCTGCCGGCCGCCACCGGCACCGATACCGGCGGCTCGATCCGCCAACCGGCGGCGCTGACCAACCTCACCGGGATCAAGCCAACCTACGGCCGGGTTTCCCGCTGGGGCATGATCGCCTACGCCTCCAGCCTCGACCAGGGCGGCCCGCTGGCGCGCACCGCCGAGGACTGCGCGCTGATGCTGGGGGTGATGGCCGGATTCGATCCGAAGGACTCGACCAGCGTCGAACAGCCGGTGGACGACTACCTGGCCGCCCTGCAGAAGCCGCTGAGCGGCCTGCGCATCGGCCTGCCGCGGGAATACTTCGGCGCCGGCCTCGACAGCCGCATCGCCGACGCGGTGCTGGCCGTGGTCGAGGAGCTGAAGACGCTCGGCGCCACGGTGAAGGACATTTCCCTGCCGAACATGCAGCACGCCATCCCGGCCTACTACGTGATCGCGCCGGCCGAGGCGTCCTCCAACCTGTCGCGCTTCGACGGCGTGCGCTATGGCTATCGTTGCGACGCCCCGCAGAACCTGGAAGACCTGTACAAGCGCTCGCGCGCGGAAGGCTTCGGCAGCGAAGTGAAGAACCGCATCATGGTCGGCACCTACGCACTCTCGGCCGGCTACTACGATGCCTATTACCTGCAGGCTCAGAAGATTCGCCGGCTGATCAAGAACGACTTCGTCAGCGCCTTTGCCGAAGTGGACGTGATCCTCGGCCCGACCACGCCGAACCCGGCCTGGAAGATCGGCGAGAAGAACGACGACCCGGTTTCCCAGTACCTGGAAGACATCTACACCATCACCGCCAACCTCGCCGGCCTGCCGGGGCTGTCCATGCCCGCCGGCTTCGTCGACGGCCTGCCGGTGGGTGTCCAGTTGCTCGCGCCCTACTTCCAGGAAGGCCGCCTGCTCAACGTCGCGCACCAGTACCAGCAGGTCAGCGACTGGCACACCCGCACCCCGGCCGGCTTCTAAGCCATGGCAACGCCACGCAGTCCCCTCCCCTCTCCCGGCGCGGAGAGGGCGACCCGCAGGGTCGGCAGCGGGACTGCGCAGGCACAGAAGGATTGAGGAACACCACATGCAATGGGAAACCGTGATCGGGCTGGAAATCCACGCACAGCTCGCCACCCAATCGAAGATCTTCTCCGGCAGCTCGACCGCCTTCGGCGCCGCGCCGAATACCCAAGCCAGCCTGGTCGACCTGGCCATGCCGGGCACCCTGCCGGTGCTCAACGAGGAGGCCGTACGCATGGCCTGCCTGTTCGGCCTGGCGATCGACGCACGGATCGACCGGCAGAACGTGTTCGCCCGCAAGAACTACTTCTACCCCGACCTGCCGAAGGGCTACCAGACCAGCCAGATGGACCATCCCATCGTCGGCAAGGGCCATCTCGACATCACCCTGGAAGACGGCACCAGCAAGCGCATCGGCATCACCCGCGCGCACCTGGAGGAGGACGCCGGCAAGAGCCTGCACGAAGACTTCCAGGGCATGAGCGGCATCGACCTGAACCGCGCCGGCACGCCGTTGCTGGAGATCGTTTCCGAGCCGGACATCCGCAGCGCCAAGGAAGCCGTGGCCTACGTCAAGGCGATCCACGCCCTGGTGCGCTACCTGGGCATCTGCGACGGCAACATGGCCGAGGGCTCGCTGCGCTGCGACTGCAACGTCTCGGTACGACCGAAGGGCCAGGCCGAATTCGGCACCCGCGCCGAGATCAAGAACGTCAACTCCTTCCGCTTCATCGAGAAGGCGATCAACCATGAGATCCAGCGCCAGATCGAGCTGATCGAGGACGGCGGCAAGGTGGTCCAGGAAACCCGCCTGTACGACCCGAACAAGGACGAGACCCGCTCCATGCGCGGCAAGGAAGAAGCCAACGACTACCGTTACTTCCCCTGTCCCGACCTGCTGCCGGTGGTCATCGAGCCCGAGTACCTGGCGAAGCTGCGCGAGCAACTGCCGGAACTGCCGGTGCAGAAGCGCGAACGCTTCGAGAGCCAGTACGGCCTGTCCGCCTACGATGCCAGCGTGCTGTCCGCCAGCCGCGAGATGGCCGACTACTTCGAGAAGGTCCAGGGCATCTGCGGCGACGCCAAGCTGGCGGCCAACTGGGTGATGGTCGAGCTGGGCAGCCTGCTCAACAAGGACGGCCTGGAGATCGAGCAGTCTCCGGTGTCCGCCGAGCAACTGGGCGGCATGATCCTGCGCATCAAGGACAACACCATCTCCGGCAAGCTCGCCAAGATGGTCTTCGAAGCCATGGCCAACGGCGAGGGTTCCGCCGACCAGATCATCGAGGCCAAGGGCCTGAAGCAGGTCACCGACAGTGGCGCCATCGAGAAGATGCTCGACGAGGTGCTGGCGGCCAACGCCGAGCAGGTCGAGCAGTACCGCGCCGCCGACGAGGCCAAGCGCGGCAAGATGTTCGGCTTCTTCGTCGGCCAGGCGATGAAGGCCTCGAAAGGCAAGGCCAACCCGCAGCAGGTGAACGAGTTGCTGAAGAAAAAGCTCGAAGCGTGAGTCAAAGCCAGACGCCGGGTTCGCCCGGCGTCTTCTTGTCCGCCAGGAGCCTGTTGTCCATGCCCACCCCATCCGCCGCCGCGCGCCTCGCCCTCGCCGTCCTGCCCCTGTTCCTCGCCGGCTGCTCCAGCCTCGCCGGCAGCGGTTCCGCGGATACCGGCGAAGCCTCCTACTATGGCAGCCGCCACGCAGGCCTGCGTACCGCCAGCGGCGAGCGCTACAACCCCAACGCAATGACCGCTGCCCACCGCACGTTGCCGTTCGGTACCCGCGTGCGGGTAACCAACCTCGACAACCGCCGCAGCGTGGTGGTGCGGATCAACGATCGCGGGCCGTTCCGCCGCGGACGGATCATCGATGTATCGCGCAAGGCCGCCGAAGGCCTGGGTATGATCCGCAGCGGCGTGGCGCCGGTTCGGATAGAGTCGCTGGATTGAGCCACCTTCTACCCACGACAGGAACCTTCCGATGAGCGAACAAGGCAAGACCGGCCTGGAGATCCGACGTGAAGTCATGGGCGACGCCTTCGTCGAGCGCGCCATGGGCAACGCCACCGCCTTCACCCAGCCATTGCAGGACTTCGTCAACGAGCATGCCTGGGGCTCGGTCTGGGCCCGCGAGGCGCTGCCGCGCAAGACCCGCAGCCTGATCACCCTGGCCGCCCTGACCGCCCTGAAGTGCCCGCAGGAACTCAAGGGGCACGTGCGCGGTGCGCTGAACAACGGCTGCACGGTGGAGGAAATCCGCGAGGCACTGCTGCACTGCGCGGTCTATGCCGGGGTGCCGGCGGCGATCGATGCGTTCCGTGCGGCGCAGGAAGCGATCGATACCTGGCAGGGCGAACAGCCCGCCTGAGCCCAGGAGCCATTCGCAGCGGCATGAGCGCCGCCGTCAGGCCACGGGTTGATAACACCGATGCCTGAGCGACGGCGAATAACGCCAGGGGCGTTATCCGCCCTATGGGACCGAGCGCAGGCGCCTACGGATAACTGAAGCGCTTCACCAGCGTCAGCTCGCCAGGCTTGCGCATCGGCACCAGGAAGGTTTCCTGTTTCTCGTTCGGCGTGCCCTCTTCGGTGACCAGGGTGATGCGCGCCGTGGTCAGGTCCTGGGCGGCCTGTTCGGCGCCATCCTCGCTGCTGCCGTAGCCACCGCCGAAGTAGTTGACGTAGACCAGGTAGGGCCCCTTCTGCGGCGTCGGCGTGGCGATGATTTCCGGGCCGTAGCCGGTGGTGACGTCGACATCCAGGGTCGCGCCGTTGGCCAGCGAACGATTGCCATACCAGACATGGTCGCCGTCCGGGGTCACCAGGTGCAGGTCGAGGTCGGTGTTGTCGCTGTCCCAGGACAGCAGCACGCGCAGCTTGGCCGGCACTTCCCCGCCGCCGCCACCGTGATAGAACTGGACCCGTCGCGACTGCCCGGCGGCGTTGCGCACCTCGACGCTGTTGCTGCCGGACGGGAAGGCGAACGGGCGGTCGAAGCTGCCATCGGCGTCCACCTTCAGTGGCATGCTCACACCGTTCACCACCAGCGTCGCCGGGCGGTCCTTGGGCTGGCTCTCGATCGCGCCGCGAATGCGCGCGGTGGTCGCCTGGTCGGCGGCGACGTTGACCGAGGACGCCGGGTAGTTCACCACCTGCCGGTAATTGGCGGCGGAACCGTCGCCGGCACGCCAGCCGGAGACCGGCGTATCCAGTTTCACGGGGTTGTCCGCCCAGGCGACGAGGGGAAGGCAACTGAGCAGGGCGGCAAGGGACATTCGGTTCATGGAGTCATTCCAGTAGCAGGCGCCGGGCCAGGCTTTCGATATAGTTTTCGTCCTGGCCGCTGGGATGGGCGCGGAAGGCCAGGTGCAGGTATTCGTGGGTGAGGTCCAAGCGTTCCTGTAGGGAATACAGGCCGCGGACGAAGATGCGTTCGCGCTCGCGATCGACATAGGGCCGCCCGGAAGCCAGGCGGCACACGGAAAAACTCGGAATCTCCTCGTAGCCGGGCTCTCGGTCGAGACGCTCGCGCCACTGCCGGCGCTGCTTGCGCAGCCAGTCTTCGGCAGCCGGCAACGGCTGGCAGGCGGCCACCGGGTTGTCCCAGCGGCTCAGGCTGCTGCGCGGGAAAGCCTGGGCGAGGATGCTGTCGTAGCCCAGTCCCTGCCCGGCTTGCTCCACCGCGTGCTTCCAGGACAGGCGCGCCGGACCAGGCTGGTCGGAGTGATAGTTGACGGTCGCCCCGGCCAGCACCAGGTCGGCGCTCCAGGCAGCGATCCGCCGCGTCGGCGCGCTGGCCGGGCGCGGCGCCACGCGCTGGCGCTGGCTGCTGTCATCGATGGCCAGGCATTCGCCGCGCGGCGCGGCGTTTTGCAATAGATAGGTGCGAATGGTCACCGCCAGCGCGCGAGCGGCTTCCTTCGGCTGCGCCGAGGCTTCGCGCTCCAGCACCCGCGCCACGTACTCTTCGCGCGAAACCCGCGCGACCAGGCGCGGCACGCCATCCACCCGTTGCAGGAAGAGGTCGCCGGCGCTGGCGATGTCCAGTCGATTGCCGTTGGCGAAGAGCACTTGCTGCGGACCATGCAGCAGGCCTTCGGCGGCCGGGTGGCCGGAGGGATCGCTGACCGAGCGCAGCGGATAGCGGCTGAACAGGTTCACTTCCACGCAACGGCCCGGATCGGCCGGCCACGGACTCGGCAGGAAGCGCCCGAGCACCTCGGCGTAGCGGTCCAGAATCACCTTGCTGGTTCCCGGGCCGCCGAGCCAGAGCGGCGTTCCATCGACCAGCCAGCCGGCGAAACCGCCCTGGCGCGCCTGCGGGTCATGGTCGTCGAGCCAGCTCCAGGTCTTCACCCGCAGGCGGCCGCCAAGGCTGGCCACGGCATGGCCGTCGCCGGCCTGCAACGCCACGTCGAGCAGTACCCGCCGCGCCTCGCCCTGGGCCGGTAGTCGCTGCAACTGTTCCAGAAGCTCCTTAACCGGCACCCGCGTCTGCGGTTGCAGCCGTTCCAGATCGAGCAACCAGGCCGGTGCCTGGCGCGCCTGCCAGTAGCCGCGCCAGGCCTCCGGCCGCAAGGCGAGGCGCTGCGGCTCGAAATACAGCCCGCAGGAGCGCACCAGGGCGCGGTCACGACCGATCGTCTGGCCATTCTCGCAGCAGTAGACCTCCTCGCGGCTGCGCCCCTGGCAGGTATAGGGCGGCTCGGCCTGGCCGGTGTCGCTCAGCCAGGCGAAGACGAACAGTTTCCACAGGCTGCCCAGCGGAGCCTGCAAATCGGCCGGCAACGGCCGGCGCTCGAGCACCCGCTGGCGATCCAGGCTCACCAGTTCGTAGCCCTGGGTCGTGCGCCAGGCCAGCTGGACCGGCGCCTCCGCTGCGCGAAGCAGCAACGGCACGGCGCACAGCAGGACCAGCCAGGCGCGCAACGCAATCACTCGACCTTGACCTTGGCCAGCGCCGGCTTGGCTTCCAGGGCCTGCTGTTCCGGCGCGTAGAGACGCAGGTAGCGGGCCGGTGGCAGGTTGAAGCTGCCTTTCTGGGAGAAACGCACCAGGTGACGGAAACGCTGCTCGCCACTCAGGCTGTCCACCGGCACCCCGTAGAACAACTCGCCCGGTTCGTTGCGCGCGCGCTCCAGGGTGGTCGCTTCGTCGCCGGCCAGGCCGCTGATCTTGATGCCCCAGGTGGTGCGCTCGACATCCGCGCCGGGCGGCAGCGGCAGTTCCAGCATGCCGTAGCGTAGAGCGGTGTCTTCCGGAACGTTCAGGGTCACTTCGTCGAGATACAGTTCGTCGCTGGAAAGCGGCTTGTCGCCAACCTCCTCGACCTTGAACTCGAACGCCCCCTCACCGGGCACCAGGCGCAGCAGACGACGGCTGATCTGCACCGGCAGTTGCCCGCTCGGCGCCTGGGCGCTGCGGTAGCTGAGCGCAACCGGCAACGGCCGGGCCGGCGCCTCGTCCAGGTCGACCCAGCTCGGAATGCCGCGGCCGCGCCATTGCCAGTAGGTTTCGCCGCTGGCGCCGCGCTGCGCCTGCCAGTCCTTCGGCGGCTGCGGCAGCTTGCCCTGCGGCGCCTGGGCCAGGGCGCCCTGCAGCCAGGTCAGGGCCAGGGCGCGTTCCAGGGTCGATTGCGCCGGCGCCAGGCGTTGCAGCAAAGCGCTGGCCTGCTGGCCATCCACGGCCGAGTGAGAGGCCAGCAAGGCATCGGTGAACGGCAAGCCGGCCTCACGCAGGCGCTGCGTCGCCGTCTCGGCCTGGGCGGCCAGCGGAGCGGGCACCGCGACCCGCAGTTGCCGTGCCAGGTCCACCGCCAGTACTCGCGCCGCGGCCAGGCCGACGGCCGAGTCCGGGTCGCCCAGCACCAGGCCGTCGTCGGCCTCCAGCGGCTCCGCGCGCGCCTGCCCTTCGCCGGCGTTGGCCAGATCGTTGAGCAGGCCGCCGAGCAGGGTGTTCACCGGCAACTGCATGTCGCGGGCGAAAGCCAGGATCAGCGCACGCTGCAGCAGCGGGGTCTGCGTCGCCTGCTTGGCGTAGGGCTCGAGGATGCGCTGCCAGTGTTCGGCCGGCAGTTGGATCTCCAGTGCGCGGCTGGCGTACCAGTCGGCGTAGTAGGCGTAGGCGGTGAGGAAAGCGTCGCCATCGACGTCGCCACCCCACCAGGCGAACCAGGCGTCCGGGCCGGCCATCTGCACCAGGCGCAGGCGACTGTTCTGCATGATCAGGCGCAGGCGGTCGCGAATCCGCGGCTCGCCGCCGGCCAGCGCCGGATAGGCGATGCTCAGCGGCAGCAGTTGGCTGGCGGTCTGCTCGACGCCGCCGTAGGGATACTCCAGCAGATCATCGAGATTGCCCAGGTAGGCAGCGGCCGGGCCATCGGCCAGGCGCAGGCGTACGTCGCGCGCGTCCGCCGGCAGTTGCAGCGGGTTGCTCGCCGCCGCCAGGCTGAGGTTCTGCACCTGCTCCACCTGCCAGCCGTCGGCCAGCAGGTTGAAGCGCACCGCCAGGCGGTCGCGGACCTGCCCGTCCTGGCGCAGCTCGGCGCTCCAGTCGCCATCGCTGAGCGGCTGTTGCGCCAGCGGAATGTAGTTGACTCCCTTGGCCAGCTCCAGGGTCTGGCTGCGCTGGCTGCCAGGCGGCCCGCTGAGCAGCTCGGCCTTGACCGGCTGTTCGCCCTGGTTGAAGACGAACAGGCCGAGGTCGGGCTGGTCACCCTGGCGGAAGCGAGTCGGCCCGCTCCACTTCAGGTACAGCGGCTTCTCCGAGCGAAGGAACTGCTTCTTCTGGCCGACCTGGCCGTTGTCGTCGATGGCCCGCGCGGTGATCCGCCAGCGGGTCAGCGAGTCGGGCATGCGGAAGCTGAAGCTGGCCTTGCCCTGGGCGTCGGTGACCAGCTCCGGCTGCCAGGCGGCGGTGTCGACGTCCTCGCGGCGCGGCCGCTCCAGTACCTTGACGCCGCGCTCGCTGCGGTTCGCCCGTCCGGGTGCGCTGGTGCTGCCGGGCAACGCCACGTCGTAGCTGATGAAGGCCAGGCTGGCGCTGGTGCGCACGTTGTTGCGCCGCGGATGGTAGAAGAACTGGTCGATGCCGGGGGCGATCTCCGCCTGCAGGGCATAGACCATCTCATCCACCACGCTGACGGTCAGGTGGCTGGAAACCGGTTTGCCGGCGAAGCGCGTGGCCAGGGTCACGGTCACCGTCTCGCCCGGTTCATAGCGCTCCTTGTCGGTGGCGATGTCGATCTCTACCTGGGGCATGCCGACCTTGATCCCGGCGTTCTGGAAGCTGTAGTCGCCGCCCTTGGTGTAGAGCACCGAGAAGGTCAGGTTCGGCGAGAACTCCTCGCGCACCGGGATCCACACGCGGTACTGGGTCGGATTGAGCTTTTCCAGGCGCAGCCAGTCGGCGCCCTTGGACAGCAGGGCGGTGGCCTCGACCTTGTCGCGCTCCAGGGACAACAGCGCATCCTCCACCGGCTCGGGGAAGGTGATCAGTGCGGAGGCTTCCTCGCCGGTGCGGTACTCGGGCTTGTCGAACACCACCTCGACGGTGCCCGGCACCGACTTCACGCCCTCGCCGCTCACCGAGTGGCCGGTGGCGCCAAGGAGCTGGCCCTTGTCGTCGCGCAGCTCCACGGAATAGGTACCGGGGCGCTCGAAGGTCAGCGCGAAGCGGCCGTCGGCGACCGGACCGCTATCGGTGGCGCGGTCCTCCAGGCGGATCCACTGGTAGCTGCTCGGCTTGAGCGGGGTCGGCTGTTCGCTGGCATAGCTGAACTCGACCTTCTCGCCGGCGGCGCTGAAGCGCTGCGGCGCGCTCAGGCGGTAGCGCGCGGCGCCGCGCTCGATGAGGATCTCCTTGCTGGTCTTGACCCGGTAGGCGGCGCCGTCGCTGGCGAAGATGGTCAGCATGTAGCGACTGGGTTTCTCGGCCGGCGGCAATTCGATGGCGGCGCGGCCCTTGCCGTCTGTGGTCAGTTCGGTGCTGCTCAGTTCCACCGGGAACTGGCCGAGATACTGCAGTTCGTTGTCCACCATCGACAACTGCTGGGCGCGCAGGCTCAGTTGCAGGCGCGCGTTGGCCACCGGCTTGCCGTCCGGATAGAGCAGGACGATCTCGCCCTTCACCGGCTCGGCGGTCTTGAAGTCCGGCTTGGCCAGGTCGAGGGCGACTTCGAAGTGCGGCTTGATGTATTCGGCGACGCGGAAGGCGCTGCTGTAGGTCTGCCCGCGGTAGTCGAAGCGCAACTCGTAGCCGCCGGCGACGGCGTTCTCCGGCAGTTGGAAGCGGCCATTGGCGCCGCTCTTCGCGTCGAAGCGGAGGTCCAGGCTTTGCAATACCGTGCCGCTGGCGTCGATCACGCTCAGGCGCACCGGCGCGCTGGCGGCGGCCTGGGATTGCCGGGCGTCCTTGAACTCGCGGCCGACCATCTTCAACGAGACCCAGTCGCCCGGCCGGTACAGCGGGCGGTCGGTGAAGGCGTAGATCTTGGTGTCGTAGATCTCGCTGTCGTAATAGAAGTTCTCGGAGACGAAGACCCCGCCCTCGCGGTCCTCGCCGATCACGTAGGAGCGCTCCGGACTGGCGTGCTTGAGCCGCAGCAGGCCGTCGGCGTCGGTATTGCCGCTGCTCATCACGCCCAGGCCGTCGGTCCACAGCACCTTGGTGTCGGGCACCGGGGTGCCTTCGTGCTTGCGTGCGGTCCAGACCAGCAGCTCGTCGCCGGCGACCTTGCTCACCGCCACGCTGTTGGAGACGAACACCACGGTGGTGGCGCGGTACTTGCCGACAAGCGCCTCGACCAGGTACAGGCCCGGCTTCAGCTTGCCCAGCGGGATGTAGACATTGCCCGGCACGACGTTGATGAACTCGCTGGAGGAACCGGCCAGCTTGACGTCCTGCGGCGGCTCGATGGGCTTGGCGTCCCACAGCGGATAGCGGAACTGGCTGACCAGCGGCAGGCCGGGAATCGGCGCGTATTGCGGCTGCGCGTCGTAGGGGGTCGGCGCGGTCATGGCGTTGCCCATCTTCAGCTCGGGCACCGCCTCGGTGACCTGTTGCCGCGACTCGTAGGAGAAGGCGCGCTGCATCACCCGGCGCGACTTGCGATACCAGTTGTCCCAGAGATAGGCCAGGGTGTTCGACAGGCCTTCGCCCTTGAACTGTCCCTCGGCCAGGACCCGGTGCAGGTTCTTCTGCCGCTTGAGGAACTCCAGCGGCTGTTCGATCCGGTACAGGCGCACGTCGACCCCGCCATAGGGCTCCATGCGGTAGCGCCGGTAGTCGCGGCCGGGCGCTTCGAGACGGACCCGCGCTTCCTCGTCGGTGGCGAAGCTGCTGTCGGCGAGCAGGAAGAAGGATTCGCCGGCCATCGGCGTGTAGCCGCTCGGTTCCACCGTGTCTTCCGCCTGGACGGCGGCGAACGGCAGCAGGACCAGGGCGGCGACCGCCAGGCTACGGCTGAAACGGCGCAGGTTGCTCATTGCTGTGGTCTTCACTGGGACGCGATTCATTGAGAGAGGAAAGCCAGCCGATAGATGCCGATAAAGTTGGGATTGGATTCGTCGGGGATCCATCGGGTGTCCTTCCATGTCATGAGTTGTTGCAGGCTGACCGAGCGCATGCCGTTATCGGTCGGGGTGCTGCTGCCGGTGTGATAGGCGATGGAGCGGCCCATCCAGATCATCAGGTGCTGGTCGTCGCCCTGGTCGTAGAACATCAGGTCGCCGGGGCGCGCCTGGTTGAGGTCGCGACCGACCAGCCGGCTGTTGAACTGCACCAGCTTGATCGCATTCACGTAGGGCCCGACCTGGCCGCCACCCTGCTGCCAGTTCTGCGCCAGGCGCCGTTGCTCGGGACTGAGCGCCAGCTCCGGGGGCAGGTAGCGGTTGGACAGGCCGTTGGCGCGCAGCCACTTGCCATCGTGGACTTTCAGCGCCTCGTTGGCGGCGAAGCGCACCAGGCCGGCGCAGTCCTGCTGGTGCCAGCGCGGACTCGGCCCTTGGCGCAACTGTTCCTGGGCGATGCGCACGAACCAGGCGCGGAATACCTGCGATTGCTGCGGGTCGAGCGTTACCGCGGGCTCGCCGCGGGCAACGCCGCTGGCCAGCAGGAGCAGCGCCAGGCCGAAGGCAGTCAGGCGTCTCACAGCGACCGCCATTCCAGCGGCAGCCATTGCCACGGTGCGTTGGCCTGGCTTCCGGCAGGCAGCCCGAGGGCGTAGCTGCCCTTGCCGGCGAGGGTTTTCAGGCGCGGCATCAGGTAGGTGTCGGCGGCATTGCGGAATACCGGCTCCATGTCCTGCGGCAGGCTGTCGAGGGTTTCCCGTTGCAGCAGTTCGGAGAGCGGCTGCGGCGCCAGGTAGGCCGGTACCAGCGCATCCTTCGGCAACACCTCGGCGAGCGGCGGATAGCGTTTGTCGAGGGTGTCCAGGGCCTTGCCGAGCAACTGGTCGTCGAGGGAGAACAGCAGGGTCTGGCCATGGCGCGCCATGCCGATGCGGAAGAACGCGCGGCCGCTGATGCTCTCCGGGTTGTCCGCCTGGCTGGCCGGATAGGCGCCGAAGTTCGAGCTGACCTGGCGGGTCCAGCGGCGGGTCTGGCCATCCACCCGGTCTTCCACCGGGAAGCTGCCACCCTCGACCTTGGCTTCCTTCGCGCCGATCACGCGACCGAACAGCTTGCCCAGCTCGTCGTCGAGTTCGGCACTGGCCGGCGCGCTCAACTGGCCCACCAGCAGCGGCGAATGCAGCCGCGAACTGGCGTACCAGCAGAGACCGGCAGCGCCGCTGAGATGCTCGGAGAAGGCCTGGGCCATCTTCTGCTCGGCCCCCAGACGCTCCAGCATCACCCCGTACAGGCCAGGGGTGACCGGCAGCGCCACGCAGGCGCTGGCGCCCATCGGCATGGCCTGCCAGACCGGGGCGAAGTCCAGCGGCGGCTGGCGTTCCACCTCGTTCAGCGCCAGGTAGCTGCTCCAGCCCTGCTCGCCCTTCTCGAAGCGCACCCCGGCGAAGCTCGGGATGAAGCGTTGGTAGCCCATGGCCAGGACGCTGGCATTGAGGGTGATGCGCTGGCGCAGCTCGCCGCGGCCCGGCAGGCCGAAGCGCTCGGGGAACAGTTCGTCGCCGTCGAGCAGTGCCTCCAGGTCTTCGCTGGCCGGAGCGTTCAGCGGGCTGTCGTCGCTTTCGCCACCATCGTCGAAGAGCATCCGTGGGTTCGACAGCAACAACAGCCGGTCGCCCTTGGACAGGAACAGCATCGCCTTGTCGTTGCCGTAGCGCAGGCGATAGACCGAGGTTCCCGCCAGCTCGCCGACCTTGCGCAACTGCTGGTCGTCGGCGGCGATATGGGCCAGCGGCTCGAGCACCCGCGCCAGGCCGCCGCGCTTGAGCACCACCACGAAGTCGCGCAGGCGGCCGTCGGCGCCGCGCCAGAGGGCGACCTGGGCCGGTTGGTCGAGCAGTTCCTCGACCAGGCTGTCCTTCAGGGTCAGGTCGTGCTCGTAGATGATCCGCCGCAACGTACCGGTCAGGCCGAGGCGGTCGCCATTGTTCTCGTAATAGAAGACGAAGTCCTCGGTCAGGGTATCGCGCAGCAACGGCACCTCGAGGATTTCCTTCGGCAGGCGGCTCAGCGACACGCTCTCGATCAGCGCGTCGGGCTTGCGCAGGTCACGGTAGGCACGTGGCGCGTCGGCGTCCGCGGGTGCCTGGGCGCCGATCGGCTGGCCGAGGTCCTCTTCGGCCGGGCGCCCTCCGCCGAGCCGCTCCAGCCAGCCCATCTGCCAGGCCAGCACACCGCCGGCGGCCAGCGCGGCGACGATCCCCAGCACCGGCCACAGGGCGCTTCGGGTGCGCGCAGCGGCGGGCGCAGGGGTTCCGTTGGCAGGGCTGGGGGTGTTGTTCTCGCTCATGGTTCGCTAATCCCGTGTCATCCGTACGAGGGGATGCTTCAGTAGGTAAAGGTCTTGACCAGCACCAGGTCGCCGATGGTGCGCAGGGGCACGACGAAGGTCTCGTGCTTCTCGTCGACGCTGTTTTCGTTGAACACCAGGTTGACCTGCGCGGTGATCACGTCCTGTACGTTGCTGCCGGCCTGGAAGTTGTAGCCCTGGTTGTTGAGGTTGCCCCAGTAGTTCACGTAGATCAGGTAGGTGCCGTGCAGCGGCGCGCCCATGGTGAACATCTCCGGGCCGGGCCCGTCGACGCCGTCCGGATCGAGGCCGCCGCTGTTGCTCAGGCGCGGATGCGCCCAGTAGGCGTGCTGGCCATCGGGGGTGACGATATGCAGGTCGAGCTCGGCCTTCGGATCGTCCCAACCCAGCACCACGCGCACGCGCGGCGGCAGTTGGGAGCGATTGGCCTCGTAGAACTGTACGCGCTTGAGGATCTTGCCGTCGGCGCTGCCGACCTGGACGCCGTTGGAGCCGTGGCCGAACGCATAGGGGCGGACGAAGCGCCCGGCGCCGTCGGTATAGAGAGGGAGAGGATTGCCGTTGACCACCAGGCGCTGGGCGCGCTCGGTGCCGACCAGTTCGCGCAGGTGTCCTTCGATCAGGCTGCGGCCGCGCTGGCCGCCGCGATCGATGGGCGGAGTCGGATAGGCGACACGCGGGGCATCGGGCTGCTCGAGCAGGCCGGAATAGCGCCAGCCTGCCGTCGGACCATCCAGGTCCACCGAAGGCTCGGCTAGTGCAGGCAGCCCGAAGGCCAGTCCGAACAGCACCGACAGGCAGCCGGCACTCGAACCGAAGATACGCATGATCAATCCCTGGTCGTGCGATTCATGAAAGTTGCATCTTAACGATTGCGCTGTCCGCTGGATATCCCCGGCGACCGGCGGAATGTGCGAAATCCACCGCGATTCGACGGAAAGCGGAAAGTATAGGGGGCGCCATGCGGCGCCCCCGTTGTCATTTACGCTTCAGCGCCGTACCGGCCGCTTCTGCAGCTTGCGCTGCAAGGTCCGTCGATGCATGCCCAGGGCGCGGGCGGTGGCGGAGATGTTGCCCTCGTGCTCGGCGAGCACGCGCTGGATGTGCTCCCATTGCAGGCGATCCACCGACATCGGGTTTTCCGGCACCAGGGTGTCCAGGTCGGCGTGCTCGGAGAGCAGCGCGGCCAACACGTCATCGGCATCCGCCGGCTTGCACAGGTAGTTGCAGGCGCCGCGCTTGATCGCCTCCACCGCGGTGGCGATGCTGGAATAGCCGGTGAGGATCACCACCCGCATGTCCGCGTGCAGTTCCAGCAGCTTCGGCAGCAGCACCAGGCCGGAGTCGCCTTCCATCTTCAGGTCGAGCACGGCATAGTCCGGCGTGTCCTGCTGGGCCAGCGCCAGGCCTTCCTCGGCGGAGCCGGCGGTGCTGACCCGCAGGCCGCGACGGCTCATGGCCCTCGCCAGGACCCGGGTAAAGGTGGGATCGTCGTCCACCAGCAGGAGATGGGGTTGTTCTTCCCCTTCGAAGAGCAGCTCTTCAGACATAGGCAGGGCCTCTCAGACGGATCACTCAAGCCATTCCGTAGCTGCGCGGCAAGCGCAGTTCGGTCAGAGTGCCGCCATCTTCGTGGTTATACAACTTCACCGTTCCACCAGCGCGGGTCACGCTGGCCTGACTGAGAAACAGGCC
Source organism: Pseudomonas sp. HMSC065H01 (assembly GCF_001815235.1). Lineage (NCBI taxonomy): Bacteria > Pseudomonadati > Pseudomonadota > Gammaproteobacteria > Pseudomonadales > Pseudomonadaceae > Pseudomonas > Pseudomonas sp. HMSC065H01. Next base: position 190,123 of record NZ_KV819908.1, read on the forward strand.
GAGGCCGAAGCCCTTGCCCTTGGTGGTGAAGAACGGTTTGCCGATCTGTTCGGCGATCGCCAGGGGCACCCCGACGCCGTGGTCGCGGATACTCAGGCAGATACTGCTGCTGTCCCAGTCCAGGCGGATGTCGAGGTCGTCGGGACAGGCGTCCGCCGCATTGTTCAGCAGGTTCAGCAGAGCCTGGCTGAGGTCGGTCGGCGGGGTCAGGCGCGGCGCGGAGCCGAGGCCCAGGCACTGGTAGCGGTAGGAAGCCTCCGGACGCATCAGGTGCCAGCGGCGCAGCACCGATTCCAGCCATTCCGCGGCGCTTTGCTCCTCGATCGCCTGACGACGGTCGGCCTCGGCCGCCCGTACCAGTTGCTGGAGGGTGTGCTTGCACTGCTTGACCTGTTCCTGGAGCAATGCCAGGTCTTCCTGCAGGGTCGGGTCCTGCGGGCGCTCCTGGCGCAGCTCGTTGAGCAGCACGCTCATGGTCGCCAGCGGCGTACCCAGTTCGTGCGCGGCACCGGCCGCCTGGGTGGCCACCGCGAGCAACTGCTGGTCGCGCATGCTTTCCTCGCGCCGCTCGGCCTGCATGTGCGCCTGCCAGCGCAGCGCCTCGGACATCTTCACCACGAAGAAGGTGATGAAGGCCGCCGACAGGGCGAAGTTCAGCCACATGCCGAACAGGTGCAGGTTGATCAGCATCGCCTCGTGCTGAACCGCCTGCAGGTGCAGCGGGTGGTACCAGATCAGCAGCAGGGTGTAGCCGGTCAGGGCCAGGCCGGAGAGCACCATGGAGTAGATCCAGGGCAGGGTCGCAGCGGCGATGGTCAGCGGTACCAGGTAATAGGAGACGAAGGGGTTGGTCGAGCCGCCCGAGTAATACAGCAAGGTGCTGTGGATGATCAGGTCGCAGGCCAGTTGTACCGCGTACTCCTGGTCGGTCACCGGCCACGGCGCGCGCAGGCGCAGCGCGGTGAACAGAATCAGGCAGGCGGACAGGCCAAGGGTCAGGCCGAGCGCCAGCCACGGCAGCGGCAACAGGTCGGAGAGCCAGGCGAAACCCACCGAGCCGGCCTGCGCGGCCAGCACGAGAATACGGATGAGGAGCAGACGGCCAAGGTTCTGGCGACTGGCGGAGAGCAGGAAAACCGGTGCGCGCATGTTTTCTTCCGGAATAAGCGCGAGTATAGCCAAGACGCTGTCGGCAACTCTGCGGCAAAGTGACTCAGAAACCTCGCAGGTCGCCATCCTGCCCTGTTTCGCCGAGCGCTGTCAGGGCTCAGATCAGTAAATTTCACGTTTTTTCCGAAATCGCCTAACCCGTTCCGGGAAAAGCCTTCGTCTCATGGTCCAAGACTGGCGTATAGGCGTGTTTGCCACGCCTGCCGGAACGATGCTCTACAGTGTGAATTCAGCCTTAGTACAAGGAGTTGCCCAATGTCTGCGATTTCCCGCCTGGCCGCCGCCGTCACCCTCTGCGCCGCCAGCCTCTCGGCCGTCGCCGAGGAAGCGCCGCGCTACAACCAGGTCTCGCTGCACGCCGAAGTCAGCCAGCAGGTGGCCCACGACCTGATGCAGGTCACCCTCTACAGCGAAAACCAGGGCAGCGATCCGGCCAAGCTCGCCGCCGAGACCACCAGCGTCCTCAACGCCGCCGTCGCCGACGCGCGCAAGGTCAAGGGCGTGACCATCAGCCTGGGCAGTCGCAACAGCTATCCGGTCTACGACGACAAGGGCCAGAAGATCACCGGCTGGCGCGAGCGCGCCGAGCTGCGCCTGGAAAGCTCCGACTTCGCCGCCCTCGGCCAGCTTTCCGCCGACCTGCTGGGCAAGCTGAAGATGGGCGGCATGGACTTCAGCATCGCCGATGCGACCCGCAAGAAGAACGAGGACCAATTGATGAAAGGCGCCGTGGACGCGTTCAAGGAGCGCGCCCAGTTGCTCACCGAGGCGCTCGGCGGCAAGGGCTACAAGCTGGTCAGCCTGAGCGTGAACAGCGCCGGCGCACCGCGCCCGTACCCGGTGATGCGGATGGCGGCGATGAAGGCCGACGCCAGCTTCGGTGGCGCCCAGGCGCCGGAGATCGAGGCCGGGACCAGCCAGGTCACGGTCAACGCCGACGGTGTGATCGAGGTGCAGATGCCCTGATCCGGTCGGCGCGCACCACAAGAGGCAGCCTCCGGGCTGCCTCTTGCGTTTCCACTGTCTCTCGCGCAGCAAACGCGGCCTGCGTCGCGTTTGCGCAAATTCGAAAATGCGACATTCCCTTTCAAACGGATAACAACATCTACACTGAACCGACCTCGACGCTTGCGGCCGGCACATGCCCTGCATAGCTTCGCGCAAGACAGCTCACGAGGCTGTCCCTCGCAGACAATCAAAATAACCAGAGGTCACTCCATGCGTAGAAACGCCGTCATCCGCTCCGCGATCATTCCCTCGCTGCTCGGCGCAGCGCTGGTCGCCGCCGTTCCCCAGGCCTTCGCCAGCAACCTGATCTTCTGCTCGGAAGGCAGCCCGGCCGGCTTCGATCCCGCCCAGTACACCACCGGTACCGATTTCGACGCCGCGGCGGAAACCGTCTTCAACCGCCTGACCCAGTTCGAGCGCGGCGGCACCAAGGTCCTTCCCGGCCTCGCGGAAAGCTGGGACGTCAGCGACGACGGCAAGACCTATACCTTCCACCTGCGCAAGGGCGTGAAGTTCCACAGTACCGACTACTTCAAGCCGACCCGCGAATTCAATGCCGACGACGTGCTGTTCACCTTCGAACGCATGCTCGACAAGGATCATCCGTTCCGCAAGGCCTACCCCACCGAGTTTCCCTACTTCACCGACATGGGCCTGGACAAGAACATCGCCAGGGTCGAGAAGCTCGACGAGCATACGGTGAAGTTCACCCTCAACGAGGTCGACGCGGCCTTCATCCAGAACCTGGCGATGCCCTTCCCATCGATCCAGTCCGCCGAATACGCCGCGCAACTGCTCAAGCAGGGCAAGGCCAGCGACATCAACCAGAAGCCGATCGGCACCGGCCCGTTCGTGTTCAGCCGCTACCAGAAGGATGCGCAGATCCGCTT
>NZ_KV819908.1:193290-198983 GCF_001815235.1 Pseudomonas sp. HMSC065H01
ATCCGCTTCAAGGGCAACAAGGACTACTGGAAGCCGGACGAGGTGAAGGTCGACAACCTGATCTTCGCCATCAACACCGACGCCTCGGTGCGCGCGCAGAAGCTCAAGGCCGGCGAGTGCCAGATCACCCTCAACCCGCGCCCCGCCGACCTCGACGCGCTGAAGAAGGACCCGAACCTGAACCTGCCGTCGCAGGCCGGCTTCAACCTCGGCTACATCGCCTACAACGTCACCCACAAGCCGTTCGACCAGCTCGAAGTACGCCAGGCGCTGGACATGGCGGTGAACAAGAAGGCCATCATCGACGCCGTCTACCAGGGCGCCGGCCAGTTGGCGAGCAACGGCATGCCACCGACCCAGTGGTCCTACGACGAGACCATCAAGGACGCGCCCTACGATCCGGCCAAGGCCAGGGAGCTGCTGAAGAAGGCCGGCGTCGCCGAAGGCACCGAGATCACCCTGTGGGCCATGCCGGTACAACGCCCCTACAACCCCAACGCCAAGCTGATGGCGGAAATGCTGCAGAACGATTGGGCGAAGATCGGTATCAAGGCGAAGATCGTCACCTACGAATGGGGCGAATACATCAAGCGCGCCAAGGGCGGCGAGCATGACGCCATGCTGATCGGCTGGAGCGGCGACAACGGCGACCCGGACAACTGGCTCGGCACCCTCTACGGCTGCGACGCGGTGGACGGCAACAACTTCTCCAAATGGTGCGACGCCGGCTACGACAAGCTGGTCAAGGATGCCAAGCGCACCACCGACCAGGGCAAGCGCACCGAGCTGTACAAGCAGGCCCAGCACATCCTCAAGGAGCAGGTGCCGATCACCCCGATCGCCCACTCCACCGTGTACCAGCCGATGCGCAAGACGGTACACGACTTCAGGATCAGTCCCTTCGGCCTGAACTCGTTCTACGAGGTCAGCGTCGGCAAGTAGCTTCGCCTGCCAGCCGCGCCGCCCCGCCACGAGCGAGGCGGCGCCTCTCCCCGGGGCGGCCGACCCGGCCGTCCCGCTCCAGAGGAGTCATCCATGCGACCACGCTCTGCCCTGCGCTACAGCCTGCTGCTGCTCGCCTTCGCCGCCAGCGCCGCCATCCAGGCCCAGCCGAAGACCCTGGCGGTGTGCACCGAAGCGGCGCCGGAAGGGTTCGATCCGGCCCGCTATACCTCCGGCTACACCTTCGACGCCTCAGCCCATCCGCTGTACAACGCGCTGGCCGCGTTCGCTCCGGGCAGCGCCACGGTGATCCCGGCCCTGGCGGAAAGCTGGGACGTCTCCGCTGACGGCCTCGTCTACACCTTCCGCCTGCGCCAGGGCGTGAAATTCCACAGCACCGACTACTTCAAGCCAACCCGCGAATTCGACGCCGACGACGTGCTGTTCAGCTTCCAGCGCATGCTCGATCCGCAGCACCCCGCCCACGACCTTTCGCCCAGCGGCTACCCCTACGCCGACGCCATGCAACTGCGCGACATCATCGAGCGCATCGAGAAGATCGACGAGCACCAGGTGCGCTTCGTCCTCAAGCACCCGGAGGCGCCGTTCCTCGCCGACCTGGCCATGCCGTTCGGCTCGATCCTCTCCGCCGAATATGCCGGCCAACTGATCGCCAGGGGCAAGGGCGACGAACTCAACAGCAAGCCGATCGGCACCGGCCCGTTCGTCTTCACCCGCTACCGCAAGGATGCCCAGGTGCGCTACGCGGCCAACCCCGACTACTGGAAGGGTAAGCCGGCCATCGACCACCTGGTGCTGGCGATCACCCTCGATCCCAACGTGCGCGTGCAGCGCCTGCGCCGCAACGAATGCCAGATCGCCCTGACGCCCAAGCCGGAAGACGTCGCCGCGTTGCGCCAGGACCCGCAACTGACGGTGCTGGAAGAAGCGGCGATGATCACCTCCCACGCCGCGATCAACACCCGGCACGAACCGTTCGACGACCCGCGCGTGCGCCGGGCGATCGCCATGGGCTTCAACAAGTCGTCCTACCTGAAGATCGTCTTCGGCGACCAGGCCCGCCTGGCCATCGGCCCCTACCCGCCGATGCTGCTCGGCTACGACGACAGCATCCGCGACTGGCCCTACGACCCCGAACGGGCCAAGGCCCTGCTGAAGGAAGCCGGCGTCACCCCGGACACACCCCTGAACCTCTACATCAGCACCGGCAGCGGCCCCGGCGGCAACCCGGCGCGAGTGGCGCAACTGATCCAGTCCGACCTGGCCGCCATCGGCATCCGGGTGAACATCCGCCAGTTCGAGTGGGGCGAGATGGTCAAGCGCACCAAGGCCGGCGAACACGACATGATGCTCTACAGCTGGATCGGCGATAACGGCGACCCGGACAACTTCCTCACCCACAACCTCGGCTGCGCCTCGGTGGAGTCCGGGGAAAATCGCGCGCGCTGGTGCGACAAGGGCTTCGACGAAGCCATCCGCAAGGCGCGCATGAGCAACGACGAGAGCCAACGGGTAGCGCTGTACAAGGAAGCGCAGCGGATCTTCCACGAGCAGATGCCCTGGTTGCCGCTGGCGCATCCTTTGATGTTCGACGCGCAACGCAAGAACGTCAGCGGCTACCGCATGAGCCCGATGTCGGCGCGGGACTTTTCGCGGGTGAAGCTGGACTGATCGCTGCGCCGCACGCGGGAAGCCCTGGTCCTTGCCTTCCCGCGTGCGGCGTTATCGTTCGGCCGGATCAGCCGCCGAGGCCGAAGGGATCGTCGATGGACGGGCTCGGTTGGGTGAACCAGCGCGGTCCTTCCTTCGTCATGTAGAAGTGATCCTCCAGGCGAATGCCGAACTCGCCGGGCACGCAGATCATCGGTTCGTTGCTGAAGCACATGCCGACATCCAGCGGCGTGCGATCGCCACGCACCAGGTACGGGCCTTCGTGGACGTCCATGCCGATGCCATGCCCGGTGCGGTGCGGCAGGCCAGGCAGGCGGTAGTCCGGCCCCAGGCCGTTGGCCTCCAGCGAACGCCGCGCGGCGGCGTCCACCGCCTCGCAGGGCTGGCCCAGACGCGCGGCCTCGAAGGCCGCCAGTTGGGCGTCGCGCTCCATCCCCCAGAATTCGCGCTGGCGTGCGCTAGGCGTGCCGAACACATAGCTGCGGGTGATATCCGACTGGTAGCCGTGGACCTGGCAGCCGGTATCGATCAGCACCATGTCGCCATCCTTCAGCACCTGCGCATGCTTCACCCCATGCGGGAAGGCACTGGCGGCACCGAACAGGACGATGCAGAAGGTCGAACCGGGCGCGCCCACCTTGCGGTGCGCCTGGTGGATGAACTCGGCGACTTCGGTGGTGCTGATGCCTTCGCGGAGAATGCTCGCCGCGGCCTTCTGCACTTCCAGGGTCATGTCCTTGGCCCGCTGCATCAGCGCCAGCTCCTCGGCCGACTTGCGCATCCGTCCCTGGTCGATCAGCGGCGCGGCGCTGACGAAGTTCCTGCCCGGCGCCTGTTGGCGCAAGCGCTCGAACATGCCGAACGGCAGGCTCGGACACAGTGCGACCGTGCTGCGCTCGCCCACGCCGAGCGCCTCCAGGCGATCGAGCAGCAGGCGATAGGGATCCTGGTGTTCCTCCCAGGTGTGGATGGCGCCATCGACCACCTGGAAGTCGCGCACCGTACCTTCCTCGAAGGCCGGCGCAAGGTATTCGAGGGCGCCCTCGGCGGGCAGTAGAGCACCCACCAGGCGTTCACTGGGGTGCCATTGCACGCCGCTGAAGTAACGCAGGTTGCTGCCTGCATGCAGGTACGCCGCGGCGATGCCATGCTCGCCCATCCACGCCTGGGCCGCGGCGATTCGCGCACGGTAAGACGCCAGGCCGATCGGCTGCGCGCCGTCCATCATGTTCCGCAGACGCTCCAGCGCCTGCGCAGGGGTACTCCCGCCAACACCCACGGTCATTTGTTGTTCTCCTCGTCTGGACCGGGCTGAAATTTAAGTCGAGCTTAAATTCAGGTCAAAACAAATTTTCAGTCACACTTAAAAAATAGGGGTTCGGGTAGTTCATCTGTCAGACTTTATTGACGCCCCGCGCTGGGTATACTGCGCCTTTCAACAAGAGTCTCCCCAATGACCGTAGACCGCATCGGCGAACGCCTGCGTCGCTATCGCCGCGCCGCCAAGAAGACCCTGCACCAAGTCGCCAGCGAATCCGGTCTCACCGCGAGCTTCCTCTCCCAGGCGGAGCGCAACCTCACCGGTGTATCGATCTCTTCCCTGGCCAACATCGCCAAGTCGCTGAATATCCCGCTCAATGCCCTGTTCGACCAACCGGCACAACCCCAGCCCGACTCCCACGAAGGCGAGCGGGTACGCTACACCATCGAGGGCCAGCCGCTGGCCTACGAACGCCTGTCCAGCTCCTTCCCCGGCAACCTGATCAATGCGGTCAAGATGAACATGCCGGTGGGCTACCAGTCGGAGCTGATCTCCCATGAAGGCGCCGAGTTCTCCTACGTCCTGTCCGGGCAGATCGTCTACACCATCGAGGGGCGCCAGTACCCCCTCGGCGCCGGCGACTCGGTGCACTTCGACGCGACCAAGACCCATTGCCTGGCCAACGTCGGCAGCGATGTGGCGGAAGTCCTGACCATCACCACCATGGGCCTGTTCGACGACCATCCGACGCCCTGAGCCAGTCCGTAGCGCACCTTCCCATCCTGTCAGGCAAACGTTTTCGCAAGAGAAATGTTAGTCGTGCTTAATTTTCGTTGACCACAATTTCAGCATGACTTAATTTCGGCATCAGCGAATCGTCGACCAACAACAAACGGACGATCGCTGTCGCCGCACAGGGTCCATGGCTGTCACCCGCCATCCATGGAAAGGCGAGAGTTGCCATGGCCCATAAGGCCGATCCTCAGACGATGCCCTTAGAAAAAGAAAAAATGAGGTTTGCATGCGTAAGATCCTTCCCCTTCGGGCCTGGCTGGCAGCCGGTCTGATCCTCGGCTCCCCGTTCTCCCACGCCGCCAGCAACCTGGTGTTCTGCTCGGAGGGCAGCCCGGCCGGCTTCGATCCCGCCCAGTACACCACCGGCACCGACTACGACGCGACCTCGGTCACCCTGTTCAACCGCCTCGTCCAGTTCGAGCGCGGCGGCACCCGGGCGATCCCGGCCCTGGCGGAAAGCTGGGACATCGGCGACGACGGCAAGACCTACACCTTCCACCTGCGCAAGGGTGTGAAGTTCCACAGCACCGACTACTTCAAGCCGACCCGCGAATTCAACGCCGACGATGTGCTGTTCACCTTCCAGCGCATGCTCGACAAGAATCATCCGTTCCGCAAGGCCTACCCCACCGAGTTTCCCTACTTCACCGACATGGGCCTGGACAAGAACATCGCCAGGGTCGAGAAGCTCGACGAGCACAGGGTGAAGTTCACCCTCAACGAGGTCGACGCCGCCTTCATCCAGAACCTGGCGATGGACGTCGCCTCGATCCAGTCCGCCGAGTACGCCGGGCAGTTGCTCGAGGCCGGCAAGCCACAGCAGATCAACCAGAAGCCGATCGGCACCGGGCCTTTCATCCTGAGCCGCTACCAGAAGGATGCGCAGATCCGCTTCAAGGGCAACAAGGACTACTGGAAACCCGAAGACGTGAAGATCGACAACCTGATCTTCTCGATCAACACCGACGCCGCGGTGCGCGCGCAGAAGCTCAAGGCCGGCGAG
>NZ_KV819908.1:199083-199638 GCF_001815235.1 Pseudomonas sp. HMSC065H01
TACGCCAGGCGCTGGACATGGCGGTGAACAAGCAGGCCATCATCGACGCCGTCTACCAGGGTGCCGGGCAACTGGCGGTGAACGGCATGCCGCCGACCCAGTGGTCCTATGACGAAACCATCAAGGACGCCCCGTTCGATCCGGCCAAGGCCCGGGAACTGCTGAAGAAGGCCGGCGTCGCCGAGGGCACCGAGATCACCCTGTGGGCGATGCCGGTGCAGCGTCCCTACAACCCCAACGCCAAGCTGATGGCGGAGATGATCCAGGCCGACTGGGCGAAGATCGGCATCAAGGCCAGGATCGTCAGCTACGAATGGGGCGAGTACATCAAGCGCGCCCATGCCGGCGAGCATGACGCCATGCTGTTCGGCTGGACCGGCGACAACGGCGATCCGGACAACTGGCTGGCGACCCTCTACGGCTGCGACTCGATCAACGGCAACAACGTATCGAAATGGTGCGACGCGGCCTACGACAAGCTGGTCAAGGCTGCCAAGCGGGTCTCCGACCAGGACAAGCGCAGCGAGCTGTACAAGCAGGCCCAGCACATCCTCA